>NZ_JAGNYF010000008.1 GCF_017985075.1 Flavobacterium sp. | reverse complement strand
TTGAGAATTTTAATTCTTTCTTCATTAATGCTTTAACATCAGCTTCAGCTAAGCCAAATTGGAATTTTATAGCATCAAATGGGGTTCTGTCTTCCCAAGCCATTTCTATGATTCTATCGATGGCAATATTATCTAATTCTGTTTTTTGAGCAATTGGCATTATTTTGTTTAATTTTAATTTAAAAAAAGTAAACAAAATTAAGTAGAATAATTTGAATTTCAATACGGAAATGGAATAAAAAAATCCGTTAACAAATATTTGTATAACGGACAATTAAATTTAGCTATAAAAATTTAAAAAAGTGTAGCTACTTCTTGAGTTACAAATTCTAAAAAACGTTCATCTGCCTCTGTAAATGGATCGATAACATGACTGTCGATATCGATTTGACCAATATTTATTCCATTAACAAAAAGTGGTACTACAATTTCCGATTTTACAGTAAAACTACAAGCAATATAATTATCTTGAGCAGAAACGTCAGGAACAACAAAGTTGGCATTGCTTTCTGCTACTTGTCCGCAAATTCCTTTTCCAAATGGTATAACGGTATGATCGGTTGCAGCCCCAACATAAGGACCAAGATGTAATGTTTTATTTTCATGATTTGCAAAATAAAAACCAACCCAATTGTAATACGAAATAGAATCTTGTAATAATTGACAAATACGAATTAGCTTTTCATCTCTATTTTCATTACTGTTAATGATGTTTTTTACTTCTGATTTTATATTTTCAAATTTCATTTTTAATTTTTTTGTAAAATTATACATAAATAAGAAAGTAAAAATTATATTTTTGTTAAAATTAAAATTTTGAAAAACATATTTCAGCAACATAAAGTATTTTTTATTTTTCTGGCGAAATTTATTTTGTGCTATTTTGTAGTTACGATAGTCTACTCGTTTTATTTAAATCATTACCACACACAAAATAATGAAGTTGATAGCATAACGCAATTTGTAGCAGAACAAACAAAAAATACGCTTGTTTTTTTTGGTGCAGATTGTGAGATAATCAAACATGAATTTGAGCCATCATATAAAGTCATCTATAATTCCAAATATATTGCCCGGATAGTTGAAGGCTGTAATTCGGTAAGCGTAATTATTTTATTTGCTACTTTTATATTTGCTTTTTCAAATAGATTTATTGCTACTTTTTTATATATTTTTTTAGGTTCGATATTGATTTTCATATTGAATATTTTCAGAATTGCTTTGCTAACTATAGGGCTTTATAAGTATCCAGAATACGGCACTTTTTTACACGATATTCTTTTTCCATTGGTTATTTATGGAGTAGTTTTTTTACTTTGGATACTTTGGGTAATTAGATTTTCATTAAATAAAAAACAAAATGGATAGTAAAATTAAATATTTTGCCATTGCGGGATTCATTGCGATTTTAGTTTTAATTAGAATTTATGAAAGTAACTTATTTTATGATCCTTTTTTAGAATTTTTTAATGATGCTACACAAAATAAAACTATTCCAAAATATGATGGTTTTAAATTGTTTTTCGGGTTGTTATTTAGATATTTAATCAACAGTATCTGTACTGTTTTCATTATTTATTTACTATTTAAAGAAACGAATTTAGTAAAATTAGCGTCCTTTTTATTGTTAGCTTTTTTTGTGATTTTAACGATACTTTTCTTTTTTTTACTCGAGTTTTCTGCAAATTCAGATGTTGTAATTCTTTTTTATATAAGACGATTTCTGATTCAACCCCTGTTTTTATTATTATTTGTTCCTGCGTTTTATTATCAAAAAAGTGTTAATAAACAATAAGTTAAAAAATAATACCATAAATTTGCAGTAATGAATCTTAAAAAACATATAAGTATTTTTTTAGCATTATTTATTTTATTAGTAAATAGTAGTGCTAGTTTGGTGTTGCATTATTGTAATGACCAAATTGCTTATGTGTCTTTGGTGTATCAAAACAATAAATTAATTGATTCGGCAACGGAAGATTCTTGTTGCGCTTCAGATTCTATAGAATCGGAAGAAGATGGTTGTTGTTCCAATGAGGAAATCAGTACCGATAAAAAAATTGATTATTCTATTTTAAAAGATTTCCAATTTGATTTTTTTGCTGTACATTTTTTAAATGAAACACCTGATTTTTTCGGCAAAACAGCTTTCTTTTATTCAAATAAAAAAAATGTAGATTACTATTGTAATTCTAATGCCCCTCCTTTTTACAAGCTCTATTCACAACTTATTTTTTACGCATAATTTATATCGTTTTTAGTTTTTTCAAATTATAAACTTTATAAATTAATTATGTATAAACTTTTATTATTGGTATTGATGCCAATTTTTTCTTTGGCGCAAAGCAGTGTTCAAGGTAAGGTTACAGATAAGCAAAATAATCCTATCAGTAACGTAAAAATAACAATCACTGAATTAAATAACGTATTGTTTTCTAACGAAAGCGGCTTGTTTAGTTTGATTCAAGGAAACCGAAATCTTGTATTAGTTATTGAAAAAGAAGGGTTTCAAAAACTTGAAGTCAAGCAAAGTACTTTTTCAGATTTCACGATTCAATTAGAAAAAACAGCTTCAGAAAGTAATATTGCAACCGTAACTATTATAAAGAAGCAAAATACGTTAGGTAGAAAACAAAAAGCAGTTACCAATACGCAACATTTATCGCAAGGCGAATTACAAAAAGCCGCTTGTTGTAATTTATCGGAAAGTTTTGAAACAAATCCGTCCATCGACGTTAATTTTTCAGATGCCGTAACGGGTAACAAACAAATTAAAATGTTGGGATTAACGAGTCCGTACATTTTAATGAGTGAAGAAAATATTCCAGCCATTCGAGGCGCGTTGCAGGCAACAGGTTTAAACTTTATTCCTGGAACTTGGGCAGAAAGTATTCAAATTACAAAAGGGGCGGGGAGTGTAGTGAATGGATATGAAAGTATTTCGGGTCAAATAAACTATGAGTTACTTAAACCGCAAAAAGAAGACCCGTTTTTTGCCAATGTTTATGCCTCAAATGATGGCAGATATGAAATTAACACTCATTTTGGCAATAAATATTCAGATAAATTAAGTTCATTAGTTTTAGTTCACGGAAATACCAGAACTATTAAAAATGATATGAATCACGATGGGTTTTTGGATAATCCGTTAGGAAATCAAGTTAATATTTTAAATCGTTGGCAATACAATAATGCAGAAAAAGGTATTATTTCGTTTTTAAATATAAAATATTTTAAAGATGAAAAAACGGGTGGTACAATAAACGACAATTCGCATGAAATGGTGATGAATCCCAATTTATGGACGAGTCTGGTTAATACAGATAAAATAGAAATTTCCAACAAAATTGGATATGTTTATCCAGATATGCCTTTTCAAAGTATTGGTTTTCAACAAGCCTTTCAGTACAATAAAATGCATTCTGAATTTGGAGATAAAACACATCATATTCATCATAAAAATTATTTTTCAAACCTTATTTTTAATTCGATTATTAACAATACAAAGCATAAATTTATAACTGGGTTGAATTTTAATTATGATACATTTGAAGAACATTTAGAAGCCAATTTTATGGCGGAATATGACAGAATTGATACTTCAATTGGTTCGTTTTTTGAATATTCTTACGATAATTTAAATAATTTCAGTTTCGTTTTAGGTGCCAGAGCGGACAATCATAACAGATTGGGCTTATTTTTTACCCCAAGAGCCCATGTTAAATATAATCCGTTTGAAAAAACTACATTTCGTTTTTCTGCAGGAAGAGGAAAAAGAGCCTCAAATATTTTTGCTGAAAACATAAATATTTTGGCCAGTTCAAGAGATATTATTATTAAAAATGAAAACGGAAAATTATATGGTTTAAATCCAGAAATAGCATGGAATTATGGAACAAGTTTTATTCAGAAATTCTATCTTTTTGGAAAAGAACATGAACTGGTTGTGGATTATTATAAAACCGATTTCAGTAATCAAATTGTGGTGGATTTGGAAAATGCAAGGCAAGTGACTTTTTCTAACTTAAATGGAAAAAGTTTTGCAGAATCATTTCAAATTGAATGGAATATTAATTTAATGACGCATTTAAATGTTAGAACGGCCTATAAATATTTAAATGTTAAAACCGATTATGCGACTGGATTATTAGATAAACCATTACAAGCTAAAAATCGTTTCTTTGCTAACATAGCTTATGAAACGCATATTTTGGAAAAAGGACAACAATGGAAATTTGATGCTACTTTTAATTGGATTGGTCAACAAAGATTGCCAAATACACAAGCAAACCCAGTTCTGTATCAATTATCGGAATATACGCCAAGTTATCAGCTTGTAAATGCGCAAATAACGCGAACGTTTTCAAGTACATTTGAAATGTATTTTGGAACAGAAAATTTAGGTAACTTTAAACAGAAGAATGCCATAATTGCATCGGATAATCCTAACAGTCCGTATTTTGATAGTACCATGATTTATGGACCCGTTTTTGGTACGATGTATTATGCAGGAATACGATTTAAAATAAAAGATAAAAAAGAACAAAATCATATAAATCATTAAAAAACAAAAAATTATGAAAAAAATAGTATTAGTAGTAGTGTTTGCCTTTTTTGGAATGAATGCAAACGCACAAGAACAACCTAATAAAAATAAAAAAGTAGAAATTGAGGTAAATGGTAATTGTGATATGTGTAAAAAACGTATTGAAAAAGCCGCGTTTTCTGTAAAAGGAGTAAAAAGCGCTGTTTGGCACGCAGACCATCAAGACCTACATTTAATTATAGATGAATCAAAATGTACTGTTTTAGATATAGAAAAAGCCATTGCAAAAGTAGGTCATGACACTAAAGATATAAAAGCTACAGATGAAGATTATGACAAAATTCACGGTTGTTGTTTGTATCGAACAGAAGCAAAGCATTAATTTTATAAAAAATTATTATATTTGATTTATTAACCAATTAAAAATTTCATTATGCCTTTTAATTTTTATGCAATTTTAGCAGCCACTTTTGTTTCATTAATTGTAGGCTTTGTTTGGTACAATCCGAAAGTTTTTGGAACAATTTGGATGAACGAAACAGGAATGACTGAAGAAAAAGCCCGTCAAAGTAACATGCTTAAAGTTTTTGGATTAACCATTTTTTATTCTTTTTTAATTTCATTTACATTATCTGGAATAGTAATTCATCAATTTGGTGCGTTAGGCATGGTTGGTGGAGATGCTACAAAAGCGCTACCGTCGTATGCAGCATTTATGGCAGATTACGGAGATGCATTTAGAAGTTTTCAACATGGTGCGCTTCATGGTTTTTTTACAGGATTATTTTTTGTTTTACCAATTACAGCAATAAATAGTTTATTTGAACAAAAATCTTGGAAATATATAGTAGTTACTTCAGGGTATTGGATGGTTTCATTAACAATTATGGGTGCAATAATTTGCGGTTGGAAATAATTAACATTTATTTATAAAATAGAAGTCCTACATTTGTGGGACTTTTTTATGCCTTGAAAAAAATTACATTAAAAATATTCGATTCAATAAAAGACGTTCCAGAAAATTGGAATGCAGTTGCCGTTGCTAATCATTTCTTACAACTTCCTTATTTAGAAGTTTTAGAACGTTCGGCGCCAACAAATATGCAATGTTTTTATATTGGATTTTATGAGGATTTAGAACTAATAGGTGTTTCTTTAGCCCAATATTTAGATTTAAATAAATTAGAATCGTTTGGAGAAAGAGATAACTTTTTTAAAAAATTTATTCGAAATTTTATTTTTCGAAATTTTGCTTCACATACATTGTTTATTGGAAATAACATGATTACCGGTCAAAATGCTTTTGCTTTTCAGAAAGAAATCAGTTTTGAGGAAGTTAGTTATATTTTAAAACAAAGTTCAAAAGAATTAGAAGCGTATTTCAAACAAAAAGGGATTAAAATTCATTTGATTTCTTTTAAAGATTTTTATCAGAATTGTGCTGTAGAATTTAAAAAATATGCTTTCGATAAAATATACGAATTCAATACGCAACCCAATATGATTTTCGAAATACCAACGAATTGGAAATCAAATGAAGATTATTTTAATGCCTTTTCAAAAAAATATCGAGATCAATATAAAAGAGCGCATAAAAAATTTGAAGGAATTTCTGTAAAAGAATTAGACGTAAATGAAGTAGTTTCATTTGAATCTCGAATCAATGAATTATATCATTACGTAGCGAAAAACGCACCATTTAATACATTCTTTTTAGCAGAAAACCACTTTTCAACATTTAAAAAACAATGTGGTCATGGTTTTAAAATTTTTGGTTATTTTTTAAATGAAAAATTAGTGGGATTTCATTCCGTTTTGTTAAATGATTCGGTTTTAGAAACCTATTTTTTAGGATACGATGATCAAGTTCAAAAAGATAAAATGTTGTATTTGAATATGTTGTACAATATGACAGAATTTGGAATTACTCATAATTTCAAAAAAATTATATTTGGTAGAACAGCCTTAGAAATTAAAAGTTCAATAGGAGCGACACCTGTTTTGATGTCGGGTTTCATCTACCATAGTAATCCATTAGTCAATAGATTTTTAGGAAAAATATTTAAAAATTTAGAACCCGAAACCGTTTGGCAACAACGTCACCCATTTAAATAAACAAATCACGTATTTAGTATTTCTTTTTTATTGATAAAAACGAATTGTTTTCTTATTTTTGAAAATAAATTTAATTTATGAAAAAACTCTTTTTCTTTTTCTTATTATTTTCACAGTGCTTAATTTCTCAGACTTTGTTTGAGAAAGCAGAAAAGTTATACAAAGAAAAAAAGTTTGAAGAAGCCAAAGCGGTATTTGAAAGTTACTTAAAATCAGATCCCAACCATCTAAAAACCATTGAATATTTAGGTGATATTGCTGGAAATTCAAAAAAATGGGATGTCGCAATTGCTTATTATAAAAAATTAAAACTTCAAAACCCAAATAGCGCTACGTATTGGTTTAAATATGGCGGCGCATTAGGAATGAAAGCCAAATCTGTAAATAAATTTAAAGCAGTTGGTATGATAGGAGATATAGAAACCGCTTTTTTAACGGCTGCTAATTTAGATAAAAAACATCTTGAATCGCGATGGGCGTTAGTAATGTTATATATTGAATTGCCTGGTATTATTGGCGGTAGCGAAACTAAAGCATTGAAATATGCAGATGAGCTTTTGGCCATTTCAAAAGTAGAGGGTTATTTGGCAAAAGGCTATATTGATGTATATTACAAAAGATATAAAGCTGCAGAAGTAAATTTAATAAAAGCACATCAAATAGGGAAATCAGCCATAACATATGCCAAATTATACGATTTATATATGTATAAGTTAAAAGATAAAAATAAAGCACAAAACATTAAAAAGTAATTAGGTAAATGGTTTTAGGTAGAGGATAAACTTTACCTTTTGCCATATATCTTTCACCATTAACCATATCACATGCGTACACATTTCATAGCCATTGGCGGAGCAGCCATGCACAATTTAGCATTAGCGTTACATAATAAAGGATATCAAATAACAGGTAGCGATGATGCTATTTTCGAACCTTCTAAATCTCGATTAGAAAAGAAAGGATTATTACCTGTTGAAATGGGTTGGTTTCCTGAGAAAATCACAACTGATATTGAAGCTGTTATTTTGGGAATGCACGCTAAGGAAGATAATCCTGAATTGTTGAAAGCACAAGAATTAGGATTGAAAATTTATTCGTATCCAGAATTTTTATATGAACAATCTAAAAGCAAAACTCGCGTTGTAATTGGTGGTTCTCACGGGAAAACAACTATTACTTCTATGATTTTACACGTAATGCATTATCATAATATTGAAGTAGATTATATGGTTGGCGCACAATTAGAAGGATTTGACACAATGGTGCATCTAACAGAAACTAACGATTTTATAGTTTTAGAAGGTGATGAATATTTATCTTCTCCTATGGATAGACGACCAAAATTTCATTTGTATCAACCAAATATTGCCTTGCTTTCAGGAATTGCTTGGGACCATATTAATGTGTTTCCTACGTTTGAAAATTATGTAGAACAATTTAGTATTTTCACTTCGCAAATTACAAATGGCGGTATTTTAGTGTATAATGAAGAAGACACAACCGTAAAACAAGTAGCCGAAGAAACTACAAACCCAATTCGTAAAATTGCCTATCAAACACCAAGTTATACTGTTGAAAACGGAACTACTTTATTAGACACGCCAGAAGGCCCCATGCCAATTGAAGTTTTTGGCGCACATAATTTAAATAATTTAGCGGGTGCCAAATGGATTTGTCAATGTATGGGTGTAGATGAGGTTGATTTTTACGAAGCGATAGCTACTTTCAAAGGCGCAAGTAAGCGTTTAGAGAAAATTGCAGAAAGCAGTAATAAAGTCGCTTACAAAGATTTTGCACATTCGCCAAGTAAAGTTTCAGCCACTACAAAAGCAGTTAAAGATCAATATCCTGATAGAAAATTAATTGCTTGTTTAGAATTACATACGTACAGTAGTTTAAATGCCGAATTTTTAAAAGAATACGAAGGTGCATTAGACGCAGCAGATGTAGCTGTTGTTTTTTATTCACCAGATGCGGTAAAAATTAAACAATTAGACGAAGTATCTTATGAACAAATTGCACAATCATTCAATAGAAAAGATTTAATTATTTATACGAACCCAGCAGAATTTAAAGACTATTTATTTGCACAAGATTTTAATAATTCTGCTTTACTTTTAATGAGTTCAGGAAATTATGGCGGATTGAATTTTGATGAAGTGAAAAATTTGATGAACTAATTTGATAATTTGAAGATTTGAAAATTGAGTAGACATTTTCAAATCCTCAAATTAATTAATCTTCAAATTATTTTCCATATTTAAAATGTCCAACTATCGTATAACTAAATAAACAATCTTCTAAAACTTGTCCGTTACCAATATTGTGTACAATTAAATTACGTTTTCCATCTTTCGATTTTAAATGGGTAATAATTCCAATATGCGGCAATTTATCATGGATCATCCAAGTTACAATTTCGCCAGTTTTATAATCGTTTGCGTTTTGAGTAATTGATAACGTTTTTCCTTTTCTACCAAAGAATACTTCTAAATTTGGGACTCTTCTGTGGTCGATATTTTTATCTGTAGTTTTTAATCCCCATTTTTTTAAGTTAGGATATTTTGTGAAATTCGCCACCATATCTTCGTGAACTTCTTTTTGTAAATCGATATTTAATTTTCTGTAAGCACGAATTATTACGTCTGTGCAAACGCCAGTTTTTGCTGGAACATCGCCATTTGGATATTTTAATTTCACATAATCGGGTGTATAAACAACATCTTTATCAATAATTTGAATCGCTGCATTTGATAACTTTTCTGCAAATGAATTTGGGTTTTCAATTGAATAAATTTCTTGTTTTTCGGAAATTAAAATTGTTGTATCAGAAAGTGTTTCTTGTTTGTTACAAGAAGTAAAACTTAATAAAAAAGTTATAATGAAAATGTAATTCATAAGTTTGGGTTTTAATAATTAACGCAATTACAATCGTTTTATTTTGAAAGACTTAAAAATAATTTTACATTTGATTTTTATAAACGCCAAAATAAATTTTTATGTACACGCCAATTAATCAGTGGGCTGAAGACGATCGTCCACGAGAAAAACTTCAACTTAAAGGTAAGTCAACCTTATCCGATTCGGAATTATTAGCTATATTAATAGGTTCAGGCTCAAGAAATGATAGCGCAGTGCAATTGTGTCAGCGAATTTTAGCAGCATCAAACAATAATCTCAATCAACTTAGTAAACTCTCAGTTCATCAATTAATTCAATTTAAAGGTATCGGCGAAGCAAAAGCTATAAGTATTGTTGCTGCTTTAGAATTAGGGAGAAGAAGAAGATTAGAAGAAGCTACAGAGTTACCAAAAATCACATCAAGTAAAAATATATTTGAAATTATGCAACCCATAATTGGAGAATTACCTCACGAAGAATTTTGGGTATTATATTTAAATAATTCAAATAAAGTAATTCATAAATCGCAAATTAGTAAAGGCGGTATCACAGGAACTGTTGTAGATAATAGAATGGTTTTCAAAACTGCTTTTGAATATCACGCCACATCAATAATTTTATGCCATAATCATCCATCTGGCAAATTACAAGCCAGTGAACCCGATTTGCAATTGACTAAAAAGCTAAAAGTTGCAGGTCAAACTTTAGATGTTTTAGTATTAGACCACATTATTGTTACTGAATTTGGATATTTAAGCTTTAAAGATTCGGGTATTTTTTAGTATGGGTACGCAGATTTTTTTGATTTGTTTTCAAAAACATAAATAAAAAAAATCTATGTATCTATGTCTTTAAAATAGTTAATGTACTTTTGCAAAATAAATTTACAATCAATACAATGAACGAATTATATCAATTTTCCAAACAAGATTTAAGATTAGTTTCACAAATAAAACAACATCAAAATATTTCGGCTATTTTTTATCATTTTTGGATAAATTTAGTCAACCCTGAAGAAAAATTTGTTTTTGTGGATACTATTGAAATTGTTTTTGATAAAACAACTACTTATTTTTTCAAAATTAATGAAGAAGATAATGGTTATACAATTTCTTCAAACTACAATTTTGAGGAGGAACAAAAAATGTTAGCCGAAAAATTTCAAGAAGTGCTTTCGTTAAAAAGAGTAGATGTGAGCGCAGCTACTATTTGGAAAGATAAAATTAAAACGCCTCTTTTATCTGTAAATACAGTAAATGATTACGAAAACAGAAACGAAAATTTTATTCATTTTGATTTTATTGATGGTTCATTAGCAATTTATTACAATGAAGAAAAAGGATTATTAGTGGAAGATTACGAAGCATAACCGCCATTTAATTGATAGAGATAAATTTTTGTTAATACATTTTCTATCTTATTTCAATATTCTTATCTTGCCACATAATACAGAACAAAATGATAAGTACTAAAAACATCACGTTTTCTTATAATAAAGATCAAAATTTCATTATGCCTGATTTATTTTGTCAGGCAGGAAGTACTATTTTAGTAACTGGAAATTCAGGTAAAGGAAAAACTACCTATTTGCATATATTGGCAGGTATGTTGCAACCCAATTCTGGTGAAATTTTAATTGATAATACAGATTTCACAAATCTTAAAGGAAGCAAAGCAGATAAGTTTAGAGGTAAAAATATTGGTGTGGTATTTCAAAAATCGCATTTTATTGCTTCGCTATCCGTTTTAGAAAATTTAGAAATGGCAAGTTGGTTAGCTACAGGTAAAAAGCATACCAAACGCGCTAAAGAATTATTAAATAAATTAGATATTTTAGAACAAGCGCACAAACAACCAAGCCAATTGAGTGTCGGACAACAACAACGTGTTTCTATAGCTCGTGCATTAATTAATGAGCCAAAAGTATTATTAGCTGATGAACCTACATCAAGTTTAGATGATAAAAATACAGACAATGTAATTGAGTTATTGGAATCATTATCTAAAGAATACAAAGCCGCTTTAATTATTGTTACACACGATAGTCGTATTAAAGCCAAATTCACCAATCAAATTACAATGGTATGATCGGAAAATTAGCATGGAAAAATATTTGGTTTAAACCATTAAATACCATTTTGAGCATTTTGTTATTAACGGCTTCTGTAGCTATAATAACAGTTTTGATATTAGTTGAAAAACAATTTGAAGAAAAATACCAAAGCAATTTAGATGGTGTCGATTTGGTCCTTGGAGCTCAAGGAAGTCCGTTGCAATTGGTTTTGTCATCAGTATATCAAGTTGATGATCCAACAGGTAATATTAGTTACGATTCGGTAAAAGTGTGGATGCAACACCCGTATGTAAAAAAAGCCATTCCGTTAGCATATGGTGATAATTATGTAGGATTTAAAATTGTAGGAACTACTCCAGATTATATAGAAAAATACCAAGCTAAAATTGCTGAAGGTAAAGTGTTCAAAAATAATTTTGAAGTAGTAGTAGGTGCTGAAGTTGCTGAAAAATTAAATTTAAAATTAGGAGATACTTTTAAAGGAACTCATGGTAGTGCTGCAGAAGGTGAAGTTCACGACCACGGTGAATATATTGTGGTAGGAATTGCATCTAAAACAGGAAAAGTAATTGATAATTTAATTCTGTCAAATATTCCAACCGTTTGGCAAATGCACCATGAAGAAGGTCACGAAGAAGTTGCCGAAAATCCTGCTCACGGAGAACCTGGACATATGCATGATGAAGAAGAGCATGTTCATTCAGCGGAATGTGATCATGATGCTCACGAAACGGATATGACTATAGATGAGCCAAATATGGAAATAACTTCTGTTTTAATTGAGTTTAAAAACAAAATGGGCGTTTTTATGTGGCCAAATATTATCGCACAGAATACAAAAATGCAAGCCGCTTTGCCAACGTATCAAATGAATAGATTATTCGATATGTTTGGAGTGGGATTAAATGCGTTGAAATATTTAGCATTCGGAATTATGCTAATTTCTGGAATTTCTATTTTCATTGCTTTATTTAATACCTTAAAAGAAAGAAAAGCTGAATTTGCCCTTTTACGCGTTAATGGCGCCAAAAAACATCAACTGCTTTTGGTTGTTTTACTTGAAAGTATTTTACTTTGTATTGTAGGGTATTTTTTCGGAACTGTTCTGGGTAGACTAGGAATAGTTTTGTTATCAAAAGCATCAGAATCTGATTTTAAATTAGGATTTAATCCTATGGAAATTATCTGGGAAAAAGAAGGGCTTTTATTTGGTCTAACCCTTTTGATTGGGTTGTTAGCTGCTTTAATTCCAGCCATAAAAGCTTACACTATAAATATATCTAAAACTTTAGCAAATGCGTAATTCAGTAAAAACAGTAATGGCCTTTTTAATAGGTGTTTTTTTATTTAGTTTTCAAAATCAAGGAGAAGTAACTACTTATACATCTTCAAAAAGAGTAGTTGTTGCAGCTGACACACTAACTTGGAAATTGTTGGGAGAAATTAAATATATGAAGAAAAAGCATGCCTCGTATGGCGAAGTTGATTTTCCAATTATTAACACAAAATTGAAAAAATTAGCTAAGAAAACAATTGTAATGAGTGGATTTATTGTGCCTATTGATAACAAAAATTACGCATTGAGTAAGAACGTTTTTGCTTCTTGTTTTTTCTGCGGAAAATCAGGACCAGAAACTATTATGGGAATAAAATTTAAAGGCGCTACACCAAAATTAAAAACCGATACGTATTTAACAATAAAAGGTACATTTCGTCCAAATGAAGATGACGTAGAAAATTGGATTTATAACTGTGAAAATGCGGAAATTGTAAACGGAAAATAAATTGGAGGCTATAAAACATATTTTTTTCGATTTAGATCATACGCTTTGGGATTTTGAAAAAAATTCGGCTTTAGCTTTTGAAAAAATATTTCAAGAACTAAATTTCGATATCAATTCTCAACAATTTATGGATATTTATAATCCAATTAATGTTGCGTATTGGAAATTATATGAGAAAAACGAAATTGACCAAGAAACCCTTCGTGTGAGTCGCGTTAAAGATGCTTTTGAAGCGTTGAATTATTCTATTACATTAGATGAAATTAACATCATTTCGAATTTATTTATTGAATATCTGACTTCAAATAATCATTTGATAGAAGGTACAATTGAAACATTAGACTATTTAAAAGATAAATATATATTGCATATTATTACAAACGGATTTTCATTTGTTCAAGATGTAAAATTGCAAAAAAGTAATTTGGATAAATATTTCGTTACCATCACCAATTCGGAAGCAGCGGGGCATAAAAAACCACATGAAAATATTTTTAATCACGCGTTAACTATTGCAAATGCGTCTAAAAATGAAAGTATTATGATTGGAGATAGTATTGAAGCAGATGTTTTAGGAGCTATGAATTTCGGAATAAAAGCTGTGTTTTTCAATCCAGCAAATGAAATGGTTTCAAATAATGAAATTCTTCAAATTCAAAGTTTAACACAATTAAAAAATATATTATAATGAAAAATTTCTCAATTTTAATACTCGTTTTTTTATCTTTTACTTCTTTTGCTCAGCAAAACAAGGTAATTATTATTTCTAATAAATACGAATTTCAAAAAGAAAAAAACACGTATAACATCAATAATATGCTTAAAGCTATTTTGGTTTCAAATAAATACCAAGTATTTTTTGAAGATGAAATATTGCCTGTAGAAATTGCGCAAAACAGATGTAAAGCTTTAGCTGGAGTTTTAGTAGATAACAGCAATATGTTTTTAACAAAAATGAAATTCCAAATTAAAGATTGTCAAAATAATTTGTTGTTTGAAACGGCAGAAGTAAAAACAAGAGAAAAAGACATACAAAATGCTTATATTGAAGCTATAGGTTTGTTAAGCCCAGAATTAAAGAAATACAAACCTGTTGTAACTAATGCAAAAGAAGTTGTTGTAGAAACAAAATCAACTGAAGTTGAAAGTGTTGTATCAACGGAAAAGCCTTTAGTAAATGAGTTTAAAACGTTTTTGAATTGTAGTTTTGAAAAAAGTTTAGATGATACACGTGATTTTGAAATTGTAGGAACTGAGCAAAATGTTTTATTGTTTTTGCAAAGAACTAAAACCCCTAATGTTTTTATTGCATACAAAGAAGGTGTAAATGGTATTTTTACAAAAACAGATAACAAAGGTATTTTCGAATATTATATTGATGGTAAATATATGGTTGAGGAGTATTTGTTTTAGTAAAAGGTTACTTTCCTTACGCCCAACACCTTTAACCCAAAACCCAATCAATACCCATATTTATTCTTCCATCTGTTTTTTAAAAACTGACGAATTTCCTTTTCCCTGGCGTTTTCACCTGGTTCAAAAAAAGTGGTTTCAGAAATTTCGGTTGGTAAAAATTCCTGTTCAGCAAAATTATTGGCAAAATCGTGTGAATATTTGTATTCCTCGCCATAACCTAATTCCTTCATTAATTTTGTCGGCGCATTTCGTAAATGAATCGGAACGGGTAAATCACCAGTTTGTTTTACTACTTGTTGGGCTTTTCCAATGGCCATATAACTGGCATTACTCTTTGCGGAAGTGGCTAAATAAATCGCACATTGACTTAAAATAATTCTACTTTCTGGATAGCCAATTGTACTCACCGCCTGAAAAGCATTATTCGCCATTATAAATGCTGTTGGATTGGCGTTTCCAATGTCTTCACTTGATAAAATCAACATTCTACGCGCGATAAATTTAACATCTTCGCCACCTTCAATCATTCGGGCTAACCAATAAACCGCCCCATTTGGGTCGCTTCCACGAATTGATTTTATAAATGCCGAAACAATATCATAATGTTGTTCACCTGTTTTATCGTACAATACTGTATTTTTTTGAACCAATTGCATTACCTTTTCATTAGTAATTTCGATAGTATTGCCTTCTGTGGCATTAATTACTAATTCGAATACGTTTAGTAGTTTTCTACCATCACCACCTGATAATCTTAGTAAGGCTTCTGTTTCAATTAAACTAATATTTTTAGTTTTTAGATAGTCGTCTGACGCAATTGCTCGGTGTAAAATATTTTCTAAATCTTCTTTTGTAAACGCATTTAAAACATATACCTGACATCGTGACAAAAGTGCAGGTATGACTTCAAAACTTGGGTTTTCAGTAGTGGCGCCAATTAAAGTTATCCAGCCTTTTTCTACTGCCGCTAAAAGCGAATCTTGTTGCGATTTGCTAAAACGATGAATCTCGTCAATAAATAAAATAGGATTTTTTGCTGTGAATAAACCACCGCTTTGTTTAGCTTTTTCAATAACATCCCTAATGTCTTTTACACCTGAATTAATAGCACTCAACTCGTAAAACGGGCATTTACTTTCCTGTGCCATAATTTGTGCCAAGGTAGTTTTTCCCGTTCCTGGAGGCCCCCATAAAATTAAACTCGGAATAATTCCTTTCTCAATTTGTTGGGTTAACGAGCCACTTTTGCCAATTAAATGCGATTGACTAATATATTCCGATAAAGTTTTCGGACGAATTCGTTCTGCTAAAGGTATTGTCATAAAGCAAATTTAAACAATGCAATCTTCTCAAACAATTTTTTTTAATTTTAATATGATATGCCAAATTTTCATATCTTGTACTTTGGCTTCATTTTTGACTTTTCTTAAATATGATTAAATCGTCTATAGATAAAAATTTTTATTTTTCACTTTCCGTGCTGCTATTTCCGTTACTCTTTGTAATGTTGTTATGGATCACGTATTATTTGAATTTGCATTATTTTCCAGAATTGTATCAATACGGAATTTTACCCAAAACGGTTAAAGGTTTACGTGGTATTCCGTTACATATTTTTATTCACGGAAATTTCAAACATTTACTTAATAATTCTATCCCGATTTTCTTTTTGGTAATGGCTTTGAAATACTTTTACCGCCAACAGTTTTTTAAAGTATTATTTTTAGGTATATTATTTACAGGCTTTGGAACGTGGCTTTTGGGTAGTAACTCGTATCACATTGGTGCAAGTGGATTGGTGTATTGTTTGGTGAGTTTTATTTTTTTTAAAGGAATTTTAACCAAATATTACCGATTAGTCGCCTTGTCATTAACCATCGTATTATTATATGGCGGAATTATATGGTATATGTTTCCCAATGCAGAAACGTTAAATGGAGGCGTATCTTGGGAAGGACATTTTGCTGGTTTTGTAACGGGTTTGATTATGGGAATTTTTATAAAAACACCTCAATTTTTGGCACCAATTTTTTATGATTGGGAACATCCTGATTTTGATCCAACAGACAAACCTTTCTTTAAACAATTTGACGAAAACGGCAATTTTATAAATCCACCAAAACCTGAAATTGTAGAAGAAACAGAAGTAGATTCGTATTTTAAATCATCAGTAAAGGTGATTTATGATTTTTTGAAAATGAAAAATTAGATAATTGACTAATTTTCAAATTGCCTAATTAAACAAGACGCTGTCTAACAACTTCATATAAAAAAGCACCACATGCAACGGAAACATTTAAAGATTCAATAGTTCCATACATTGGTAATTTTGCTTTTTCATCAACCACTTTTAAAACTGAAGGGTTTACACCGCGTTCTTCGTTACCCATAATAATGGCTACAGGAACTTTAAAATCGATGTCATAAATGGTGTTTTCAGTTTTTTCTGTAGCAGCTACGGTTTTGATGTCGCAACTTTGTAAATGAAAAACGGCATCCTTAATATGATCTACTTTACAAATTGGAATATTAAAAACAGCACCTGCGCTTGTTTTTACAGTATCGCCGTTAACTGGAGCAGAACCTTGTTTTTGAACAATAATTCCATTAACGCCAACACATTCAGCTGTTCTAATAATCGCACCAAAGTTTCTCGCATCAGATAATTGGTCTAAAATTAAAAACAAAGGCGTTTTACCACTTTCTAAAGTTTGTTCAATTAAAGTATCTAAATCGTGAAAAGCAATTGGCGAAATAGTTGCCACAGCTCCTTGATGATTTAAAGAAGTAAAACGATTCAGTTTTTCTACAGGTACATAGCTAAAATTGACATTATTTGCCTTTATAGCTTTCATTAAATCTTTCATTAAGTCGCCCTGAGCTTCTTTCTGAATAAATACTTTATCTATAACTGCGCCCGAATGTATGGCTTCAATAATGGCTCTAATTCCAAAAATCTGATTGTCGTTTTTCATAGGTGCAAATATAGGTAAGTTTATTCAAATTTATTTTAAAAATACGTTTTAAAACTAATTTGAACTATAGAATTTGAGAGTTTTATGGTTTGGTTTCCTGTATTTCCATTGGCATACACTAAATTAAATAAGCCTCCATTGCTTAGTAACCCAAAACCAAAACCCAGTCCGTAAAGTTGGTCTTCGGTATTATTGGCTTTATCTTGATAATATCCGAAATCAGTAATACTGTAAAAATATAAATTGGGAGAAGCGACATATCGGTATTCGGCAAAAAGACCAGTAAATACGTTTCCTTGTAGGCTGTTTTCGTTAAAACCTCTTATGGATTGAATGCCTCCAAATCGATACAATTCATTAGTGAAATAATCATTGCTTTGAAGATAATAGGTATCTATTTTAATATGAATAACGTTTTTTTTGTTGAGTTCGAGCAATTTTTGCAGTTGAATTTGAGCAAAAAACTGATTCGTTTTTATAGCGCTTGTTGTTCGGTTGCCTATTCCGAATTTTGTAAAAACGGTAAATTTATCTGGAAATAAAGAATCGTCAAAACTAACTTTTTTATGTTCAAAAACAGAAGTAATAAATGTGGATTTTAAATCTTTAATGGTAGATGATGCTATTTTTTGAATGGCTTCCGAAACATTATCTTTATACCCAAGAAAAACTTTTGTATTGTAATTTATCATATAGCCCAAATCAAAATCAAAACTACTATTTTGAAAAATGGTGTCTTGTTTAAAGATTCTTAAATTTGATTTCAACGCCATCGGACTTTTAAAAATATAGGCTAAATCTAAATTCACATTGAACGTGCTTTGTTTGTTTCCGTCATTTTTCCAATACAAATTAAAGCGCTCTCCAGAATTTAAGTTATTGTATAAATTTAAATCCAAATAGCCATTAAATTGTAATTTCTGAGTGGTTTCTTTATTTCCAAATCCTAAAAAACCATCAAAAGTGTTGTTTTTCCTTTTTTCAAGATACAAATATACTTTTGTAGAATCTGTGGTGAGTAAAACTTCTGGATACTTTATTTGCGATACAAAAGGCAAAGCATTAAAATCGGAATGAATTTTTTTAATAACGTCTTTGTTAAAAGGTTTAGCATTGTATTTTCTTAAAAAAACTTTTTTAATACCTTCTGGAAATTGGCTGTATCCTTGAAAAACCAATTGGTTGATCTTTCTAATTTTGTTTACATCCACCAATAAGTTTGCCTGCAGTTGATTATTTGATTTTATGAAATTATCTAATTTAATTTTCGATTGGGCAAAACCGTTTCTTTCAAGAATATCTAATTTTTCATTTATGAAATTTTCTGTATTTGAAAGTGGAATGATTTCAGATTTGGTTAGGTTTAATAACGCTTTAATTTCATTAGAAAGATGTTCGGTTTTAATTTCAATATTTCGTGTTAGATTTCCTAATCTATATATAAAGGTAAAGCTACTATCGTTGATTTTTTTGGTTTCAAGCAATTCATTTTCAATATAGCCAATTGTTAGTATGGTTTCATTAAATTTTTTTTGAGCTTCCAGAATGCTTTTTATTTCAGTATGTTTTTTAATGTAGCCAATACTATCAATTATTTTATTTTCAGTTGAAGAACTTCCTTCAATTTTTAAATAAAATTGCTGACCATATATATAAGGAGTAATAAAAAAAATAAAAAACAAATATTTCATAGCTCAAATATAACGTAATTTTTATAATATTTATTTTGTTGTTTAATTTTAAAAACAACACATATTTATGACTTTGGACATTTTAACTTTAAGACATTTGACAATATCTGGTTATCAAAAAGTTAGAAAATTAAAAATAAATAATATAGAGTTTGGATAATTAAAAATAATTTCTACCTTTGCATCCCTTAAAATAAGGTAACAATAAACAAAGTTTAATTAAAATTTAATTATGCCAACAATTCAGCAGTTAGTTAGAACAGGAAGAACCAAAATAACTAAGAAGAGTAAATCGGCGGCTTTAGATTCATGTCCTCAAAGAAGAGGTGTATGTACTCGTGTTTACACAACGACTCCAAAAAAACCAAACTCAGCAATGAGAAAGGTAGCTAGGGTTCGTTTAACAAACGGAAACGAAGTAAATGCATACATTCCTGGAGAGGGGCATAATTTACAAGAGCACTCGATAGTATTAGTTAGAGGTGGAAGGGTAAAAGATTTACCAGGAGTTAGATACCACATTGTGCGTGGTGCTTTAGACACCGCAGGTGTTAAAGACAGAACACAACGTAGATCTAAATACGGTACAAAACGCCCTAAAGAAGCAGCTAAAAAGTAATTATTTAACACTTTTAAAGAAAAGACATGAGAAAAAGACAGGCCAAAAAAAGACCTCTTTTGCCAGATCCAAAATTCAACGATCAGTTGGTAACACGTTTCGTAAACAACTTAATGTGGGATGGTAAAAAATCAGTTGCTTTTAAAGTATTTTATGATGCTTTAGATATAGTTGAGACAAAAAAACAAGATGCAGAGAAATCAGCATTAGAAATTTGGAAAGATGCATTAACAAATGTTATGCCTCACGTAGAAGTACGTTCACGTAGAGTGGGTGGAGCTACATTCCAAATCCCTATGCAAATTCGCCCAGATAGAAAAGTATCTATGGCAATTAAATGGTTGATTCTTTACACAAGAAGAAGAAATGAAAAATCTATGGCTGGTAAATTAGCTGCAGAAATTTTAGCAGCGGCCAAAGAAGAAGGTGCAGCAGTTAAGAAAAGAATGGATACTCACAAAATGGCAGATGCTAATAAAGCATTCTCTCACTTTAGATTTTAATTCGTACAGAAATGGCTAGAGATTTAAAATTCACGAGAAATATTGGTATTGCTGCGCACATTGATGCGGGTAAAACTACAACTACAGAACGTATTTTGTTCTACACTGGGAAATCACACAAAATTGGTGAAGTACATGATGGTGCTGCAACAATGGACTGGATGGCACAAGAGCAAGAAAGAGGTATTACAATTACTTCTGCTGCTACAACTTGTGAATGGAATTTTCCAACAGAGCAAGGTAAGGTATTGCCAACTTCGGAATCTTACCACTTTAATATTATTGATACTCCAGGACACGTTGATTTTACTGTTGAAGTAAATAGATCTTTACGTGTATTGGATGGTTTAGTTTTCTTATTTAGTGCAGTGGACGGTGTAGAACCACAATCTGAAACGAACTGGAGATTAGCGGATCAATATAGAGTTCCAAGAATGGGATTCGTAAACAAAATGGACCGTCAAGGTTCTAACTTCTTGATGGTATGTCAGCAAGTTAGAGATATGTTAAAATCTAATGCAGTGGCAATTACATTGCCAATTGGTGAAGAAAACGACTTTAAAGGTGTTGTTGATTTAGTGAAAAACCAAGCTATCGTTTGGCATGATGCTACTCAAGGTGCTACTTTTGATATTGTTGATATTCCAGCTGATATGGTTGCTGAAGTAAAAGAGTATAGAGATATTCTTATTGAAGCAGTTGCTGATTATGATGAAAACTTACTTGATAAATACATGGAAGATCCAGATTCTATCACAGAAGAAGAAATCAACAATGCGTTGAGAGCTGCTACTATGGATATGGCTATTATTCCTATGATTGCAGGTTCATCTTTCAAAAACAAAGGAGTTCAATTCATGTTAGATGCAGTATGTAAATACTTACCATCTCCAATGGATAAAGAAGGTATTACGGGAATTCACCCTGATGATGCTGAATTATTAGAAGAAGATCAGACTAAAATATTACGTAAGCCAGATGTTAAAGAGCCATTCGCAGCTTTAGCATTTAAAATTGCTACTGACCCATTCGTAGGTCGTTTAGCATTCTTCCGTGCTTACTCAGGTCGTTTAGATGCTGGTTCTTATGTGTTAAATACACGTTCTGGAAGTAAAGAAAGAATTTCTCGTATCTATCAAATGCACGCTAACAAACAAAATCCAATCGAATATATTGAGGCTGGAGATATTGGAGCGGCAGTTGGTTTTAAAGATATCAAAACTGGAGATACATTGTGTGATGAAAAACACCCAATTATTCTTGAGTCAATGAAATTCCCTGCGCCAGTAATTGGTATCGCTATTGAACCAAAAACTAAAGCGGATGTTGATAAAATGGGTATGGCTTTAGCTAAATTAGCTGAAGAAGATCCAACATTTACAGTAAGAACTGATGAAGCTTCAGGACAAACTATTATTTCAGGAATGGGTGAGTTACACTTAGATATTCTTGTAGATAGAATGAAACGTGAATTCAAAGTTGAAGTAAACCAAGGTGAGCCTCAAGTTGAATACAAAGAAGCTTTTACAAAAACTGCAACACACAGAGAAACATACAAAAAACAATCTGGAGGTCGTGGTAAATTCGGTGATATCGTATTTACATTAGAACCTGCTGATGAAGTGGACGGTAAAATTCCAAAAGGATTACAGTTTATCAATGCAGTAAAAGGTGGTAACGTTCCTAAAGAATATATCCCTTCTGTTGAAAAAGGTTTCCGTGAAGCTATGAAAACAGGTCCTTTAGCAGGATACCAAGTAGATAGTTTAAAAGTAACATTAACTGATGGATCTTTTCACCCTGTGGATTCAGATGCTCTTTCTTTCGAATTAGCAGCTAGAATGGGGTATAGAGAAGTAGCAAAAGCTGCTGGAGCTATCGTATTAGAGCCTATCATGAAAATGGAAGTTATTACACCAGAAGAAAACATGGGAGATATCGTAGGAGATATTAACCGTCGTAGAGGTCAGGTGAATGACATGGGTGACAGAAATGGAGCTAAAACTATCAAAGCAGATGTACCATTATCAGAAATGTTCGGTTATGTAACTACATTAAGAACATTGTCTTCAGGTAGAGCAACTTCAACTATGGAGTTCTCACACTACGCTGAAACACCTGCTAATATTTCAGAAGCGGTAATTAAAAAAGCAAAAGGTAACGCTTAATTCTTAAGAAAATGAGTCAAAAAATCAGAATAAAATTGAAATCTTACGATCACATGTTGGTAGACAAGTCTGCTGAAAAGATTGTAAAAACTGTAAAGAGCACAGGTGCTGTAGTAACGGGTCCAATTCCATTACCAACACACAAAAGAATTTTTACAGTATTACGTTCTCCACACGTAAACAAAAAATCTAGAGAGCAGTTTGAATTAATGTCATACAAAAGACTTCTAGATATTTATAGTTCTTCTTCAAAAACGATTGATGCGTTAATGAAATTAGAATTACCAAGTGGTGTTGAAGTAGAAATTAAAGTATAACTTTATTTCAATATAATTAAAAAACCGAGTTGAAATACTACTCGGTTTTTTTATATTCTCAAGGGAAAAATACTAGATTTTTGTTGTTTTTAAAAATAAGTTAACATTTATTTTTGAGAATAATAAAATATTTATATATTTGCACCCTTGAAAAAATTCAGCAATCGTGCTGAAAATCAATGTTTAATTAAATAAAATGTATTTATGTCTGGGTTAATCGGAAGAAAAATCGGTATGACTAGCATCTTTGACGAGAATGGAAAAAACGTTCCATGTACTGTTATTGAAGCTGGACCATGCGTTGTGACCCAAGTCAGAACCAATGCAGTTGATGGGTATGAAGCCCTTCAATTAGGTTTCGATGACAAAACTGAAAAGCATACAGTAAAAGCTGAAGAAGGTCACTTCAAGAAAGCTGGAACTGCTGCTAAGAAGAAAGTTGTTGAATTCCATGGTTTTGATGAGGAGTTTAAGTTAGGAGATTCAATTGATGTAAACTTATTCACTGAAGGTGAATTTGTTGACGTTGTTGGAACTTCAAAAGGTAAAGGATTTCAAGGTGTTGTAAAACGTCATGGTTTCGGTGGGGTAGGTCAAGCCACTCACGGTCAACATAATCGTTTACGTGCGCCAGGATCTGTTGGAGCGTCATCTTATCCTTCTAGAGTATTCAAAGGAATGAGAATGGCAGGAAGAATGGGTGGAGATAATGTAACAGTTCAAAACTTAAAAGTATTGAAAGTTGTTGCAGAGAAAAATCTTTTAGTAATTAAAGGGTGTGTACCAGGGTGCAAAAACTCTTATGTAATCATTCAGAAGTAATGGAAGTAAAAGTTTTAGATATCAACGGAAAAGAAACAGGTCGTAAAGTAAATCTTGACGATACCGTTTTCGCTATAGAACCTAACAAACATGCTGTATATTTAGATGTTAAGCAATACTTGGCTAACCAAAGACAAGGAACGCATAAAGCTAAAGAAAGAGCTGAAGTTGCAGGTAGTACACGTAAAATTAAAAAACAAAAAGGTACAGGTACTGCTCGTGCAGGATCAAAAAAATCTCCTTTATTTAAAGGTGGTGGTACTGTTTTTGGACCAAGACCAAGAAGTTATTCATTCAAATTGAATAAAAACTTAAAAAGATTAGCACGTAAATCTGCTTTTTCTATAAAGGCTTTGGAATCAAATATTCTTGTTGTTGAAGATTTTACTTTCGACGCGCCAAACACTAAAAAATTCATTAATGTATTGAGTTCTTTAGGGTTAGAAAACAAAAAATCTCTATTTATATTAGGTGATACAAATAAAAATGTATATTTGTCGTCGCGTAATTTAAAAACAACTTCTGTTGTAACTAGTTCTGAATTAAGTACTTATGCTATTTTAAATGCAAAAAGTTTAGTTCTTTTAGAAGGTTCAATTGAAGCGATAGAAGCTAATTTAAGTAAATAATTCAGATCATGAGTGTTATTATCAAGCCAATTGTAACTGAAAAGTTAACTAAAGATGGTGAAGTTTTTAACCGTTTTGGTTTTATAGTTGAAAAAACAGCTAATAAAGTACAAATCAAAAAAGCTGTTGAAGCAGCATTTGGTATTACTGTAGTTGCTGTAAGAACAATGAACTATAGAGCTGATAGAAGTGTAAAATACACTAAAAGCGGATTAATCAGTGGAAAAACAAATGCTTACAAAAAAGCAGTTGTTCAAGTTAAAGAAGGAGAATCGATAGATTTTTATACTAATATCTAATATACAACAATGTCAGTTAGAAAATTAAAACCTATTACCCCAGGTCAGCGTTTTAGAGTTGTAAATAGCTTTGACACTATTACAACTGATAAGCCGGAGCGTTCATTGATCGCACCGAAAAAAAACTCTGGAGGTAGAAATAGTCAAGGAAAAATGACCATGCGTTATACAGGTGGTGGTCATAAACAAAAGTATCGTATTATTGATTTTAAAAGAACAAAAGCTGGAATTCCTGCTAATGTGAAAACAATCGAATACGATCCAAACCGTTCAGCATTCATCTCATTATTATATTATGCAGATGGAGCAAAAACTTACGTTATTGCACAGAATGGTTTACAAGTTGGGCAAACTATAGTTTCTGGAGAAGATGCTTCACCAGAAATTGGAAATGCGTTACCTTTAAGTAAAATTCCATTAGGAACAGTTATTTCTTGTATCGAATTAAGACCTGGACAAGGTGCAGTTATTGCACGTTCGGCAGGTACATTTGCTCAGTTAATGGCTAGAGATGGAAAATATGCAACAATTAAAATGCCTTCAGGAGAAACAAGATTAATCTTGTTAACTTGCTCGGCTACAATTGGAGCAGTATCTAACTCTGACCACCAATTAGTAGTATCTGGTAAAGCAGGTAGAACTAGATGGTTAGGAAGAAGACCTAGAACAAGACCAGTAGCTATGAACCCAGTTGATCACCCTATGGGAGGTGGAGAAGGACGCTCTTCAGGAGGTCACCCACGTTCAAGAAAAGGTTTACCAGCTAAAGGTTATAGAACTCGTTCTAAGGTTAACCCGAGTAACAAGTATATTGTAGAACGTAGAAAGAAATAATAAGATATGGCACGTTCATTAAAAAAAGGACCATTTGTACACTTTAAATTAGAGAAAAAAGTACAAGAGAATATAGAAGGTGGTAATAAAAATGTTGTGAAGACTTGGTCTAGAGCATCTATGATTATTCCAGATTTTGTAGGACAAACTATCGCTGTTCACAATGGCCGTCAATTTGTTCCAGTTTATGTAACTGAGAATATGGTTGGTCATAAATTAGGAGAATTCTCACCAACAAGATCTTTTAGAGGTCACGCGGGTGCGAAAAATAAAGGTAAAAAATAAGAAGTCATGGGAGTTCGTAAAAGAGAAGCAGCTGACGCAAGAAAAGAAGCTAATAAGCAAATTGCGTTTGCAAAGTTAAATAACTGCCCTTCTTCACCAAGAAAAATGCGCTTAGTTGCGGATCAAGTAAGAGGTCAGAAGGTAGAAAATGCTCTTAATATATTAAGATTCAGTCCAAAAGAAGCTTCAAAAAAATTAGAGAAATTAGTTTTATCAGCTATCGCCAATTGGTCAGCTAAAAACGAAGGATCTAGTATGGAAGACGCTGGCTTATTTATTAAAGAGATTAGAGTTGATGGTGGTATGATGTTAAAAAGATTACGTCCTGCACCTCAAGGTAGAGCACACAGAATTAGAAAACGTTCTAATCACGTAACCGTGGTTTTAGGAGCTATCAATAACACACAAAGTAATTAATTAACAGTATGGGACAAAAGACAAATCCAATAGGAAACAGACTTGGTATCATCAGAGGATGGGACTCAAACTGGTATGGTGGAAATGATTACGGTGATAAAATCGCCGAAGATTATAAAATCAGAAAGTATATCCATGCACGTTTAACGAAAGCTAGTGTATCAAAAATAATTATCGAGAGAACTTTAAAACTTGTAACCGTTACTATCACTACTGCTAGACCTGGTATTATTATCGGAAAAGGCGGACAAGAGGTAGACAAGTTAAAAGAAGAACTTAAGAAAATTACAGATAAGGAAATTCAAATCAACATTTTCGAAATCAAAAGACCTGAATTAGATGCTTACTTAGTCGGTAACTCTATCGCTCGTCAAATCGAAAGTCGTATTTCTTACAGAAGAGCTATCAAAATGGCTATCGCAGCAGCAATGAGAATGAACGCAGAAGGAATTAAGGTTCTTATTTCTGGTCGTTTAAATGGTGCAGAGATGGCGCGTTCTGAAGGTTTCAAAGAAGGAAGAATTCCATTATCAACTTTCAGAGCAGACATTGATTATGCATTATCTGAAGCACATACTACTTATGGTAGAATGGGTATCAAAGTATGGATAATGAAGGGTGAAGTTTATGGTAAAAGAGATTTATCTCCGTTAGTAGGTATGGACAAAAAAGGTCCAAAATCTTCTGAAAGAGGTGGTTTTGATTCAAAAGGAAAAGGCGGTAAACCAGCTCCACGCAAAAGAAAGTAATTTTTTAAATTAAAGACAAAATGTTACAACCTAAAAGAACAAAATATCGTAAGGTACAAAAGGGAAGAATGAAAGGAAACTCTCAAAGAGGGCACATCCTTTCAAACGGAATGTTTGGTATTAAATCTATGGATTCTTCTTTTATCACGTCTCGTCAAATTGAAGCATCTCGTATTGCTGCAACTCGTTACATGAAAAGAGAGGGTCAATTATGGATTAAAATATTTCCAGACAAACCTATTACAAAGAAACCACTTGAGGTACGTATGGGTAAAGGAAAAGGAGCAGTCGAATATTGGGCTGCTGTTGTAAAACCAGGAAAAATTATGTTTGAAGTAGGTGGAGTGCCTATCTCAGTAGCTAAAGAGGCGTTACGTCTTGCAGCACAAAAACTTCCTGTAAAAACTAAGTTTATCGTTGCTAGAGATTTCGAAGCATAATAAAAATTAATTATGAAACAATCTGAAATAAAAAATCTATCTGTAGCTGACTTACAAGCAAAGCTTGTTCAGGTAAAGAAAACGTATAACGACCTTAAAATGGCTCATGCTATTTCTCCAATCGAGAATCCGCTTCAAATGAGAACATTAAGAAGATCAGTGGCAAGAATTGCTACTGAAATTACTAAAAGAGAGTTACAATAATTGTATTCTGCTGAAAGATGGAAAAAAGAAATTTAAGAAAAGAAAGAGTTGGTGTTGTTACTAGTAATAAAATGGATAAATCTATTGTTATTTCAGAAACAAAAAGAGTAAAACACCCTATGTATGGTAAGTTCGTGTTGAAAACTAAGAAATATGTTGCACACGACGAAACAAACGACTGTAATATTGGTGATACTGTAAGAATTAGCGAAACGCGTCCTTTAAGTAAAACAAAATGTTGGAGATTAGTTGAAATCATTGAAAGAGCTAAGTAATTATGGTACAACAAGAATCAAGATTAAAAGTAGCAGATAACACGGGAGCAAAAGAAGTTTTAACTATCCGTGTTCTAGGTGGAACGAAACGTCGTTACGCATCTGTAGGTGATAAAATTGTAGTTTCAATCAAAGATGCAGCTCCTAACAGTAATGTTAAAAAAGGATCTGTTTCAACTGCAGTTGTAATACGTACCAAAAAAGAAGTGAGAAGAGCCGATGGTTCATACATTAGATTTGATGATAACGCTTGCGTATTATTAAATGCTGGTGGTGAAATGAGAGGTACTCGTGTTTTTGGTCCAGTAGCAAGAGAACTTCGTGAAAAACAATTCATGAAAATTGTATCATTAGCACCTGAGGTGCTTTAATTCTCAAAGAAATGATGAAAATTAAAATAAAATCAGGAGACCTAGTAAGAGTTAATGCTGGTGATCATAAAGGACAAGAAGGTAAAGTTTTACGAGTAATTCGCGATAAAAACAAAGCTGTTGTGGAAGGATTAAACATGGTTTCAAAACATACGAAACCAAGTGCAAAAAGCCCACAAGGTGGAATCGTGAAAAAAGAAGCTCCTATCCATATTTCTAATTTAGCATTAGTAGACTCTAAAACTAAAGAGACTTCTAAAGTAGGATTTAGAATGGATGGAGAAACAAAAGTAAGATTTTCAAAAAAATCTAATCAAGTTATATAGTTATGGGATACTTACCAAGACTAAAGGAAGAATATAAAAGCAGAATAGTTGCTGCTTTGAAAGAAGAATTTGGTTACAAAAATGTAATGCAAGTTCCAAAATTGGAAAAAATTGTTATTAGCCGTGGTGTAGGTGCTGCTGTGTCTGACAAAAAATTAGTAGATTATGCTGTTGATGAGTTAACTAAAATTACTGGTCAAAAAGCTGTTGCTACAATTTCAAAGAAAGACGTTGCATCATTTAAACTAAGAAAAGGTATGCCTATTGGTGCTAAAGTTACTTTACGTGGTGAAAGAATGTATGAGTTTTTAGATAGACTTATTACATCATCTTTACCTCGTGTAAGAGATTTTGGTGGAATTAAATCTACAGGATTTGATGGTAGAGGTAATTATAACTTAGGAGTTTTAGAACAAATCATTTTTCCTGAAATTGATATTGATAAAGTAAACAAAATTTCTGGAATGGATATTACTTTTGTTACTTCTGCTCAAACAGATAAAGAAGCAAAATCATTATTAACTGAATTAGGTTTACCTTTCAAAAAGAACTAAGTTATGGCTAAAGAATCAATGAAAGCCCGTGAGGTTAAAAGACAAGCTGTTGTAGATAAATATGCTGAAAAAAGAAAAGCTTTGAAAAAAGCCGGAGATTATGAAGCATTACAAAAATTACCTAAAAACGCTTCGCCAATTCGTTTACACAATCGTTGTAAATTAACTGGTAGACCAAGAGGGTACATGCGTCAATTTGGTCTTTCACGTGTAACATTCCGTGAAATGGCAAATCAAGGTTTAATACCAGGAGTTAAAAAAGCTTCTTGGTAATCTCGCAAAAAGTTATTACTTTTGCAAACCAAAAAATAATTTTAATTGATTAAAGGTTCAGGAAGCGAGTGCTTCCTGAAAACCATAATCGCAATTTTATACATATGTATACAGATCCAATTGCCGATTATCTTACTAGAGTAAGAAACGCAGCAAGAGTAAATCACAAAGTGGTTGAAATTCCTGCTTCGAACTTGAAAAAAGAAATCACAAAGATTTTATTCGATCAAGGATATATCTTAAGTTACAAATTTGAAGATGCTACCGTACAAGGTACTATCAAAATTGCTTTAAAGTATGATAAAGATACTAAAGAGTCAGTAATTAGAGATATCCAAAGAATTAGTAAACCAGGTTTACGTAAGTACGCAAGTTCTACAAACATCCCAAGAATTTTAAATGGTTTAGGTATTGCTATCGTGTCAACTTCTAAAGGAGTTATGACTGGTAAAATGGCTAAGCAGTTAAATGTAGGTGGTGAAGTAATTTGTTACGTATACTAATTTTAAAGACTATATAAGATGTCAAGAATAGGTAAAAATCCAATTGCAATTCCAGCAGGAGTAACTGTAGAAGTGAAAGACGCTGTAGTTACAGTAAAAGGAAAATTAGGCGAGCTTACTCAGGAATATTCTGATGTAACGATCAAAATTGAAGATAACAATGTTATCGTTGAACGTGCAACAGATCATAAGAATGAGAGAGCGAAACACGGACTTTATCGTTCATTAATCAATAACATGATTATTGGAGTAGCAGAAGGTTTCACAAAACAATTAGAATTAGTTGGAGTAGGATATAGAGCATCAAACCAAGGGCAAAAATTAGATTTAGCTTTAGGTTTTTCACACAATATCGTACTAGAAGTAGTATCTGAAGTAAATGTTGAAACAATCTCGGAAAAAGGTAAAAATCCGATAGTGAAATTAACTTCATTTGACAAACAATTATTAGGACAGGTTGCTGCTAAAATCAGAGCTTTCCGTAAACCAGAACCGTACAAAGGTAAAGGTGTTAAGTTTGTTGGTGAGGAAGTAAGAAGAAAAGCAGGTAAATCAGCTTAAAATATAAAGTTATGTCATTAACAAAATCTGAAAGAAGACAAAGAATACAGTTCAGAATCAGAAAGACTGTAAGCGGAACTGCTGCTCAACCTAGACTTTCTGTTTTTAGAAGTAATAAGGAAATCTATGCGCAAATCATAGATGATGTAAACGGTGTTACTTTAGTTTCTGCTTCATCGAGAGATAAAGGAGTTACTACAGGTACTAAAATCGAAACTGCAAGCGCAGTTGGTAAATTGATCGCTGAAAAAGCGCTTAAAGCTGGTGTTTCTACTATCACTTTTGATAGAGGAGGAAACTTATACCATGGACGTGTAAAATCGTTAGCTGAAGGAGCTAGAGAAGCGGGACTTAAATTCTAAGGTATGTATCAAAATTATAAAAACGTAGAATTAGTGAAACCAGCAGGTCTTGAATTAAAAGATCGTTTGGTTAGTGTTAATCGTGTTACTAAAGTAACTAAAGGTGGTAGAGCTTTTGGTTTTTCAGCTATTGTTGTAGTTGGAGATGAAAACGGAGTAGTAGGTCACGGTTTAGGAAAATCTAAAGATGTTTCTGAAGCAATTGCGAAAGCAGTAGAAGATGCTAAGAAAAATTTAGTAAAAATTCCTTTAAGTGGACAATCTGTTCCTCATGAGCAAAAAGGTAAATTTGGTGGTGCTAGAGTATTCTTAATGCCAGCTTCACACGGTACTGGAGTTATCGCTGGTGGTGCTGTACGTGCGGTATTAGAATCAGTTGGTGTACACGATGTATTATCTAAATCTCAAGGTTCATCAAATCCTCACAACGTTGTAAAAGCAACTTTTGATGCTTTGTTACAAATGAGAAGTGCTCTTACTGTTGCAAAACAAAGAGGAGTATCTTTAGATAAAGTATTTAAAGGATAAATCAAGGAGATATGAAAATATTAGTAAAACAAGTTAGAAGTAAAATCAACTGTCCATTAGACCAAAAGAGAACATTAATCGCTCTTGGTATTAGAAAAATGGGTCAAGTTGTTGAGCACGATGCAAGTCCTGCTGTCCTTGGAATGGTAAATAAAGTTAAACACTTAGTTTCTGTAGAAGAAACTAAATAACAATACATGTTATGAATTTAAGTAATTTACAACCAGCAGAAGGTTCTGTTCACAACCAAAACAAAAGAGTAGGTAGAGGTGAAGGATCTGGTAAAGGTGGAACCTCAACAAGAGGTCACAAAGGAGCCAAATCTCGTTCTGGTTATTCAAAGAAAATTGGTTTTGAAGGAGGTCAAATGCCTCTTCAACGAAGAGTACCAAAATTTGGTTTCAAAAACATCAATAGAGTAGAATATCAAGGTATAAATCTTGATACTTTACAAGGTTTAGTAGAAAACGGTGTAATCTCAGAAGCTGTAGATTTTACAGTATTTGTAGATACACGTTTGGCTACCAAAAATAGCTTAGTAAAGATTTTAGGAAGAGGTGAGCTAAAAACAAAATTAAAAGTTAGTGCTCACAAATTTACTGCAACTGCAAAAGCGGCTATCGAGGCTGCTGGAGGAGAAGTAGTAATTCTTTAATTATCATTACTATGAAGAAATTTATAGAATCATTTATCAATGTTTGGAAAATAGAAGAACTAAAAAATAAAATTTTAGTTACTCTTGGAATTTTACTTGTGTATCGTTTTGGTTCACAAGTAACATTACCAGGTATTGATTCAACAAAATTGCAAAGTCTTTCTAATCAAACAGAAGGTGGAATTGGTTGGTTAATTAATGTGTTTACAGGTGGTGCTTTCTCGGAAGCTTCTATCTTCGCATTGGGAATTATGCCTTACATCTCTGCATCGATTGTAGTTCAATTAATGGGAATTGCTATTCCTTATTTACAAAAACTTCAAAAAGATGGTGAAAGTGGTAGAAAAACGCTTAACCAAATTACACGTTGGTTAACAATTGCAATTACTTTAGTGCAAGGTCCAGGTTATATTTTTAATTTAAAACAAACCTTACCTGCTGAAGCATTTGTAAATCCTGATTTCTTTACTTTCTTCCCTCTATTTGGGTCCGTATTAATCATCGTTTCGGGAACTATTTTCGCAATGTGGTTAGGAGAAAGAATAACAGAAAAAGGAATTGGTAATGGAATATCGTTATTAATTATGGTAGGAATTTTAGCTAGAATGCCTGAAGCATTTATGCAAGAATTTGCAACTGCAATTAACAATGGTGGTCCAATGAAGATCATTATAGAAATAATTATTTGGTTATTAGTTATTATAGCTACAATATTATTAGTAATGGCTTTGAGAAAAGTTCAGGTTCAATATGCAAGAAGATCAGTTTCTGGCGATTTCGAATCGGATTCAATGGATGATAATAGACAATTTATCCCATTAAAATTGAATTCTGCAGGTGTTATGCCAATTATTTTTGCGCAAGCAATTATGTTTATACCTGCTGCATTAGCTGGATTATCTAAGTCTGACACGGCTTTAAGCATTTCAAATATGTTTAAAGATCCATTTGGTTTAGTTTATAATGTGGTTTTTGCTTTATTAATTGTTATTTTTACGTATTTTTACACCGCTATTACGGTGCCAACAAATAAAATGGCAGACGACTTAAAGAGAAGTGGAGGTTTCATTCCAGGTATTAAACCAGGTGCAGAAACAGGAGATTTCTTAGATAAGTTAATGTCGCTAATCACATTTCCAGGTTCATTATTCTTGGCTTTAATTGCAGTGTTCCCTGCTATTATCCACGGATTGTTAGATGTTCAAGGTGCATGGGCTTACTTTTATGGTGGTACTTCGTTAATTATTATGGTCGGAGTTGCAATCGATACGATTCAACAAATCAATTCATACTTGTTAAACAAACATTATGATGGTTTAATGAAAAGTGGTAAAAATAGAAAAGCTGTCGCTTAATTAATTATGGCAAAACAATCAGCAATAGAACAAGACGGAAGCATTGTAGAAGCATTATCTAATGCAATGTTTCGAGTGGAATTAGAAAACGGACATGTTGTAATTGCTCACATCTCAGGTAAAATGCGTATGCATTACATTAAGTTGTTACCAGGAGACAAGGTTAAACTTGAAATGAGCCCTTATGATTTGTCTAAAGCTAGAATTACTTATAGATATTAAATAAGCAATAGGCGATACGCAGTGAGCAATAAGCTTAAAGCATAAAGCATATAGCATAAAGCAAATTAAGATGAAAGTAAGAGCATCAGTTAAAAAAAGAAGCGCAGAATGTATTATCGTGCGTAGAAAAGGAAGATTATACGTTATTAACAAAAAGAATCCTAGATTTAAACAAAGACAAGGATAATTATGGCAAGAATAGCAGGGGTTGATATCCCAAAAAACAAAAGAGGAGTTATCGCTTTAACATACATTTTTGGTATGGGTAAAAGTAGAGCTATTGAGGTTTTAGAAAAAGCCAAAGTAAGCCAAGATAAAAAAGTATCTGATTGGAATGATGACGAAATCGGAGCAATCCGTGAAGCGGTTTCATCATTTAAAATCGAAGGTGAATTACGTTCAGAAATAACATTAAACATCAAACGTTTAATGGATATTGGATGTCAAAGAGGTATTCGCCACAGAGCGGGATTACCTTTAAGAGGTCAAAGAACGAAAAACAATTCGAGAACAAGAAAAGGTAAAAGAAAAACTGTTGCTAACAAGAAAAAAGCAACTAAATAGTAAGTAATATGGCTAAGGCAACTACAAAAAAACGTAAAGTTATAATAGAGTCTTCTGGAGAAGCACATATTAGCGCTACTTTCAACAACATCATTATTTCCTTGACAAACAAGAAAGGTGAAGTTATTTCTTGGTCATCAGCTGGTAAAATGGGTTTCAGAGGTTCTAAAAAGAACACTCCATACGCTGCCCAAATGGCTGCTGAAGATTGTGGAAAAGTAGCTCTTGAAGCTGGACTTAAAAAAGTAAAAGTTTACGTAAAAGGTCCAGGAAATGGTAGAGAATCTGCTATTAGATCAATCCATAACAGTGGAATTGAAGTAACTGAAATTATTGATGTTACTCCAATGCCTCATAATGGATGTCGTCCTCCAAAGAGAAGAAGAGTATAACAATTAGTATAAAACAAAGGTAGGAATTTAGATTATCGAAGGAAAGACCTTAATTCATAATCCCTACCTTAAATTAAAATTTGTAAAATGGCAAGATATACTGGTCCAAAAACAAGAATCGCCCGTAAGTTTGGTGAAGCAATTTTCGGAGAAGATAAAGCTTTCGAAAGAAGAAATTATCCTCCTGGTCAACATGGTTTGGCAAAAAGAAGAGGTAAAAAATCTGAATATGCTGTCCAGTTAATGGAAAAGCAAAAAGCGAAATATACCTATGGTATTTTAGAGCGTCAGTTCAGAAATTTATTTGAAAAAGCAGCTGCTGCTTCAGGTGTAACAGGTGAAATCTTGTTACAACTTTGTGAAGCTCGTTTAGATAATGTAGTTTACAGAATGGGTATTGCACCTACTCGTAGATCTGCTCGTCAATTCGTTTCTCACAGACATATCACAGTAAATGGTGAATTGGTAAATGTACCTTCTTACCATTTAAAACCTGGCGATATTGTTGCAGTACGTGAAAAATCTAAATCTCTTGAAGCAATTGAAAGCTCTTTAGCTAATAATTCTTCTGTATATGAGTGGATTACTTGGAATAATGATACGAAACAAGGTACGTTTGTAACGGTTCCTCAAAGACTTCAAATTCCAGAAAATATTAAAGAGCAACTAATCGTTGAGTTGTATAACAAATAATAATTGACATTAGTCGAAGATATGGCAATATTTAATTTTCAAAAGCCCGATAAAGTTATCATGATCGATTCAACCGATTTTGAAGGTAAATTCGAATTTAGACCTTTAGAACCTGGTTATGGATTGACAGTTGGTAACGCTTTAAGAAGAGTTTTACTTTCTGCATTGGAAGGTTTTGCTATTACATCTGTAAGAATAGAAGGGGTTGAACATGAATTTTCAACAATTTCTGGTGTAGTAGAAGATGTAACTGAAATTATCTTAAATCTGAAACAAGTACGTTTTAAACGTCAAATTGAAGATGTAGATAACGAATCAGTTTCTATCTCTCTTTCTGGTAAAGATCAAATTACAGCTGGTGATTTCCAAAAATTTATTTCTGGTTTTCAAGTTTTAAATCCAGATTTAGTAATTTGTAATTTAGACAGCAAAACAACTATCAACATGGAACTTTCTATCGAAAAAGGTAGAGGATATGTTCCTGCTGAAGAAAATAAAAAACCAAATGCTCCTATTGGAACAATTTTTACAGACTCTATTTATACGCCTGTAAAAAATGTGAAGTATTCTATTGAAAACTTCCGTGTTGAACAAAAAACAGATTACGAAAAATTAGTTTTCGAAATCAAAACTGATGGTTCAATAAATCCAAAAGACGCATTAACAGAAGCAGCTAAAACGTTGATTCACCATTTTATGTTGTTTTCTGACGAAAGAATCACACTAGAGGCTGATGAAATTGCTCAAACTGAATCATATGATGAAGAATCATTACATATGAGACAACTATTGAAAACTAAATTAGTTGATATGGATTTATCAGTTAGAGCATTAAACTGCTTAAAAGCGGCTGAAGTTGACACTTTAGGAGACTTAGTTTCTTTCAACAAAAACGATTTAATGAAATTCCGTAATTTCGGTAAAAAATCTCTAACTGAATTAGATGAGTTAGTGGCGAATAAAAACCTTACATTCGGAATGGATTTAGCAAAATACAAATTAGATAAAGAATAATTCATTCATATTTTGCTCTCCAAAGCGGATTGATGCAAGATGAAGATAAAATAATTACGTCATGAGACACGGAAAAAAATTCAATCATTTAAGTAGACAAACAGGTCATAGAAAAGCAATGCTTGCTAATATGGCATGTTCTCTAATTGAACACAAGCGTATCAATACAACTGTTGCAAAAGCAAAAGCTTTAAAACAATTTATTGAGCCTCTTGTAACAAAATCAAAAGAAGATACAACGCACAACAGACGTATTTGTTTTTCTTATTTAAGAAGTAAATATGCTGTTACTGAATTGTTCAGAGAAGTAGCTGATAAAGTAGCGGATCGTCCAGGAGGTTATACTCGTATTATTAAGTTAGGAAACCGTTTAGGGGATAACGCTGATATGGCTATGATTGAACTAGTAGATTTTAATACTATTTATTCAACTGCTAAAAAAGAAGTTAAAAAAGCATCTACTCGTAGAGGTAAATCTAAAAAAGCAGATGAAACTGTAGCGGAAACTCCTGCTGCTGAATCAACTGATACAACAGAAGCTTCTGAATAATCATGAAACGATTGATTTAAAATAATTAAAAAAGGATAAACAAATTTTTGTTTATCCTTTTTTTTTATAAATACTATAACGTAATTTTGCAATATAAATAAGGTAACTCAAAATTTGATGCTTATCTCTTTTTTAAAAACTACAACAACTGATGAAATACAACAACAAACAACAAGCAGTTCTTTTACTTAAAGACGGAACTATTTTTTACGGAAAATCAATTGGAATTTCAGGTACAACTTTTGGGGAAATTGCTTTTAATACCGGAACAACTGGCTATCAAGAAATATTTACAGATCCATCTTATTATGGGCAAATTATGGTTACAACCAATGCGCATATTGGAAATTATGGTGTAAATTCAAAAGAAGTGGAATCAGATTCTGTAAAAATTTCTGGATTAGTTTGTAAAAATTTTAGTATGAACTATTCTCGCGAAGATGCATCTGAAAGTTTGTATGATTATCTTGAAAAACAAAATTTAATTGTGATTTCAGATGTTGATACACGTGCTTTAGTTAGTTATATTAGAGATAATGGTGCTATGAATGCAATTATTTCTACTGATGGAACTTCAATTGAAGATTTAAAAGTGAAATTAGGTCAAACGCCTAATATGGAAGGTTTGGATTTAGCTTCTGTGGTTTCGACTAAAGAACCTTATTTTTTCGGAAATGAGAATGCTACATATAAAATTGCAGCTTTAGATTTAGGAATCAAAACAAACATCTTAAGAAATTTAGCAAAACGTGATTGTTATATTAAAGTGTATCCTTATAATGCTACTTTTAACGAAATGAAAGCGTTTAATCCGGATGGGTATTTTTTATCAAACGGCCCTGGAGATCCAGATCCATTAGCATCAGCGCAAGAAGTGGCAAGAAATATTTTAGCTGAAAACAAACCATTATTCGGAATTTGTTTAGGTCATCAAGTAATTGCTTTAGCAAATGGAATTTCAACGTATAAAATGTTTAATGGACACAGAGGAATTAATCATCCTGTAAAAAATCTGGTAACAGGTAAAGGCGAAATTACGTCTCAAAATCACGGTTTTGCTGTAAATAAAGTAGAATTAGAAAAACACCCAGATTTTGAATTAACACATGTTCATCTAAATGACGCTACTGTTGCTGGAATGAAAATGAAAACAAAAAACTGTTTTTCAGTACAATATCATCCAGAAGCAAGTCCTGGACCACATGATTCTAGTTATTTATTCGATGATTTTATTACGAACATAAAAACTTCTAAAAACTAAAACGTTATCGTTTATAAGTTTTATCGTAATTACGAAATTCGAAATAAAATATATTTAACTTTGTTTAGTTAATAATTTAGAATTAAAAAAATAATAAATATGAGCATAATAATTAAAGTTCACGCACGACAAATATTAGATTCAAGAGGTAATCCTACTGTTGAAGTAGATGTAATTACAGAAAATGGAATTTTAGGTAGAGCAGCAGTTCCATCTGGCGCTTCTACTGGTGAACATGAAGCAGTTGAATTACGTGACGGAGGAAAAGCCTATATGGGTAAAGGTGTTTTAAAAGCCGTTGAAAATGTAAACGCAACTATTGCATCAGAATTAGTTGGTATGTCCGTTTTTGAACAAAACGCTATCGATAAAATGATGATTGAATTAGACGGTACGCCAAATAAATCAAATCTTGGAGCTAATGCCATTTTAGGTGTGTCTTTAGCTGTCGCGAAAGCTGCTGCAAACGAATTAGGTATGCCTTTATATAGATATGTTGGTGGTGTTTCTGGAAATACGTTACCCGTTCCAATGATGAATATTATCAATGGTGGTTCACATTCAGATGCGCCTATTGCATTTCAAGAATTTATGATTATTCCAGTAAAAGCAACTTCTTTTACGCACGCTATGCAAATGGGTACTGAAATTTTTCACAACCTGAAAAAAGTATTACACGATAGAAATTTATCAACTGCTGTTGGTGATGAAGGTGGTTTTGCACCTAATTTAGCCGGTGGAACGGAAGATGCTTTAGATACAATTAAATTAGCGGTTGAGAAAGCGGGATATTCTTTTGGAGATGATGTTATGATTGCTTTAGATTGTGCGGCTTCGGAATTTTATGTAGACGGAAAATACGATTACACAAAGTTTGAAGGTGCTGGTGGAAAAATTAGAACGTCTGAAGAACAAGCAGATTATTTAGCTGAATTGGCTTCAAAATATCCAATTATTTCTATTGAAGATGGAATGTACGAAGATGATTGGAAAGGTTGGAAATACTTAACCGATAAAATTGGTAATAAAGTACAATTAGTTGGTGATGATTTATTTGTTACGAATGTAGAAAGACTTTCTCGTGGTATCAAAGAAGGCATAGCTAATTCAATTTTAATAAAAGTAAACCAAATTGGTACGTTATCTGAAACTATTGCAGCTGTTAATATGGCACATAATGCAGGTTATACTTCAGTAATGTCTCACCGTTCTGGAGAAACCGAAGACAATACCATTGCAGATTTAGCAGTAGCATTAAACTGTGGACAAATTAAAACAGGTTCAGCTTCTCGTTCAGATCGTATGGCAAAATACAATCAATTATTACGAATTGAAGAAGAATTAAACGAAGTAGCTTACTTTCCAGGCGCAAATGCTTTTAAAGTAAAATAATACTTTTGTCATACTGAACTCGTTTAGTATTTCATAATTTTATTAAATATAACACCTGAATGGTTTCAAAAACCAATTAGGTGTTTTTTTTGTACTTTTTTTTACGGGATATTAAGTATTTTAGAATGTTATATTTGTTTATATTTTAATTTGTTAGAAAAGTTTCTTAGGTTCTATATTCACTATAAATTTTATATATACCTATTGTGCAATTTATCTATACATTAATTTTAAAATTCAAGAAATAATTATTAAATTCGCAACTAAGATTATTACACATACAAAATATACATATTATCATGTCGAAAAATGCAATTATAGAAATTAATGGTAACAAATTTGAACTTCCTGTTATGGTGGGAAGTGAAAATGAAACAGCTATTGATATTAGTAAATTAAGAGATTTAACAGGTGCAATTACTTACGATCCAGGATATAAAAATTCAGGAGTATGTAAAAGTGATATTACGTTTCTTGATGGTGAAGAAGGAATTTTAAGATACCGTGGTTATTCTATTGAAGATTTAGCAGATAAGGCTGACTTTTTAGAAGTTTCTTACTTGGTTATTTTTGGTGAATTACCAACAAAAGTACAATTAGCGGATTTCGAAACCAACATCCGAAAATATACATTAGTTAATGAAGAAATGAAAAACATCATTGATGGTTTTCCAAAAACAGCTCACCCAATGGGCGTTTTATCTGCATTAACAAGTGCGCTTACTGCTTTTAATCCAAAAGTAGTAAATGTAGAAAACGAAAAAGAAATGTATGAAGCGATTTGTAAAACTATGGGTAAATTCTTAGTTTTAGCAACTTGGACATACAGAAAAAGTATGGGATTCCCATTAAATTATTACGACAATACTATTGGATATGTAGATAATTTCATGCAATTAATGTTTAAATTACCTACAGGACCATACAATGTGAATCCTACAGTAGTGGCTGCTTTAGATAAATTATTTATTTTACATGCAGATCATGAGCAAAACTGTTCAACTTCAACAGTTCGTATGGTAGGTTCTTCACATGCCGGATTATTTGCTTCAATCTCTGCTGGAGTTTCAGCACTTTGGGGTCCATTACACGGTGGTGCAAATCAAGCCGTATTGGAAATGTTAGAAGCCATTCAAAAAGATGGTGGTGATGCCGATAAATATTTAGCAAAAGCAAAAGATAAAAATGACGAATTCCGTTTAATGGGTTTTGGACATAGAGTTTATAAAAATTTCGATCCGAGAGCAAAAATCATCAAAAAAGCGGCAGACGAAGTTTTAGCAGAATTAGGAGTAAATGACCCAATTTTAGCCATTGCAAAAAAATTAGAAGAATCTGCTTTAGTTGATCCGTATTTCGTAGAAAGAAAATTATATCCAAACGTTGACTTCTATTCAGGTATTATTTACCGTGCATTAGGAATTCCTACAGATATGTTTACTGTTTTATTCGCAATTGGTCGTTTACCAGGATGGATTGCTCAATGGAAAGAAATGCGTGTTAATAAAGAACCAATTGGTCGTCCAAGACAAGTATATACAGGTCATCCGTTAAGAGACTTTGTAAAGTTTGAAGACAGAAAATAAAATTAAAAGTCCCGATTATTCGGGACTTTTTTATTTCAACTTATTTGTAATTTCTAAGGAGTCGTTTATAGGTAAAATTTGAGTTTCTTAAAGTTTCTCTTACTTTATTCATTAAAAATACGTTGCGAATTGCCGTCTTTGCGATGAATTTAAAAATATATACGTTTTTACTTGACAACGCCTATCTCACAATCGTATATTTGCACACGGTTTGAAAAGCATAAACTTTTAAACCTTAAACTTTTAAACTCAAAATATGAAATTATCACACTTCCAGTTTAATTTGCCAGAAGAATTATTAGCCGAATTTCCTTCAGAAAACAGAGATGAATCTCGTTTAATGGTGATTCACAGAAAAACAGGTGAAATTGAACATAAGATGTTTAAAGATATTATTGACTATTTTGATGATGGAGATGTAATGGTGCTTAATAATTCTAAGGTTTTTCCAGCTCGTTTGTATGGTAATAAAGAAAAAACAGGTGCAAGAATTGAAGTTTTCTTATTAAGAGAATTAAATGCGGAACAACGTTTGTGGGATGTTTTAGTAGATCCAGCGCGTAAAATTAGAATTGGAAATAAATTATATTTTGGTGATGACGATTCGTTAGTTGCCGAAGTTATCGATAATACAACTTCTCGTGGAAGAACATTACGTTTTTTGTATGACGGTTCTTATGAAGAATTTAGAGAAAAATTAATAGAATTAGGTGAAACGCCTATCCCAAAATTCATTAATCGTGAAGTTACTCCAGAAGATGCGGAGCGTTACCAAACTATTTATGCAAAAGAAGAAGGATCTGTAGCAGCACCAACTGCCGGATTACATTTCTCTAAGCATTTAATGAAACGTTTGGAAATCAAAGGAATTAATTTTGCTGAAGTTACTTTACATGTAGGTTTAGGTACTTTTAATCCTGTTGAAGTAGAAGATCTATCTAAACACAAAATGGATTCGGAAGAAATGGTAGTTACACAAGAAGCGTGTGATATTATCAACGGAGCCAGAACTAAGAAAAATAAAGTTTGTTGTATCGGAACTACTTCTATGCGTGCCATGGAAAGTACAGTTTCTTCTATGCGAACGTTAAATCCATATTCAGGTTGGACAAACAAATTTATTTATCCACCCTACGATTTTAGTTTAGCGGATGCGATGGTTTCTAATTTCCATACACCAAAATCAACTTTATTAATGATGGTTTCTGCTTTTTGTGGACACGATTTAATGAAAAAAGCATACGAAATTGCCATAAAAGAAAAATATAATTTCTATTCTTATGGTGATGCGATGTTAATTTTATAATCAAATTAAATAATTGATTATCTGAACCTATTTCAGATTCTTAAAATATAAACCCAACATGTAGTTGGGTTTTTTTATATCTTATTTTTTTGTTACTTTTACGCTTTAAAACCTACTAAAAATGAACTTTCAAAATACTAAAGAATTCGCAATAAGCTTAGATGCTCAAGATGAATTAAAATCGTATAAAAACGAATTTTATTTTCCACAACATAACAATCAAAATGTAATTTATTTTACAGGAAACTCATTAGGTTTACAACCAAAAATCACCAAAAAATATGTTGATGACATTATGGATGATTGGGCAAATATGGCTGTAGAAGGTCATTTTTATTCAGAAAAACCATGGTGGGATTATCATGAAAGATTTTGCGAACCATTATCAAAAATTGTTGGTGCGAAACCATCAGAAGTTGGTGTGATGAATACATTAACAGTCAATTTACATTTACTTTTAGTTTCTTTTTACCAACCAAAAGGCAAGAGAATTAAAATTTTATGCGAAGAAAAAGCATTTCCTTCCGATCAATATATGTTGCAAAGTCAAGTGAAATTTCACGGTTTTGATCCAGAAGATGCAATTGTTGAAATCAAAAGAAGAGAAGGTGAATTAACTACCCGACCAGAAGATATTTTAGCAAAAATTGAAGAATTAGGAGACGAGTTAGCACTTGTTTTTATTGGTGGTGTTAATTATTATACAGGTCAAGTTTTCGATATGAAAACCATCACGGCAGCCGGGCATAAGGCAGGGGCAATTGTTGGTTGGGATTTGGCTCATGCTGCAGGAAATATTAAATTAAATTTACACGATTGGGATGTCGATTTTGCCGCGTGGTGTAGTTATAAATATATGAATTCAGGACCAGGAAATGCTTCTGGATATTTTGTCCACGAAAAACATCATACTAACAAAGATTTAGATCGATTTGCAGGTTGGTACGGACATAATAAATCCCGTAGATTTTTAATGGAACCAAATTTTGATGCGGTTGAAGGCGCTAACGGTTGGCAAGTTAGTAATTTACCCGTTTTATCTTTAGCACCCTATTTAGCAACTGTTGAAATGTTTGCTCAAGTAGGTATGGAAAAACTAATTGCGAAAAGAAATCGTATCACTTCTTATTTAGAATTTATTCTACATGAAATCGATAAAGAAATTCCACAAGCGAATTTTGAAGTTATCACGCCTTCTAATCAATCTGAAAGAGGTTGTCAGTTATCAGTATATTTACACGGACAAGGCAAAGAATTATTCACTTATTTAATGCAAAATGGAGTAATTACAGATTGGCGTGAGCCTAATGTTATTCGTTTAGCACCCGTTCCATTTTATACGTCTTTTGAAGATATTTATAATTTTGGACAAATTTTGAAAAAAGGAATTTTAAAATAGAAATATTGATTTTCGGATTTTCAGATTTTCGGATTTTCAGAAAAAACAGATTTACAATATGCATAATTATAAAGAATTAGAGATTTGGAAATTAGGAGTAAAGTTTTGTCCAAAGATTTATTTAACAACAAATACATTTCCAAAAGAAGAAAAATTTGGTTTAGTAAGTCAATTAAATAGAGCCGTGGTTTCGGTTCCTTCAAATATTGCAGAAGGTTCTTCGAAATCATCGGATAAGCATTTCATAATTTATTTAGAAAACGCTTTAGGTTCTTGTTATGAAATAGAGACGCAGTTATTAGTTTCATCAGAATTAGGTTATATTTCATCAGATGATTTAATTTTGTTATCTGAAGAATTAACTCAAATTATTAAAATGATCATTAAATTTATAAAATATCTTCAGAATAAATTATAACGTAATAATCTAAAATCTGAATATCAAATATCCGAACATCTAAAATGAGCAAACAACAAAAAATAGAAAATTTCGATCCGTCACAACCTGGTTTAGCAGATGCTACCATTTTTGGATTGCCTTTTACAGCCGAAGAATCTGAAATTATTATTATTCCTGTACCTTGGGAAGTAACAGTGAGTTATGGTGCGGGTGCCTCTGAAGGTCCTGCTGCTATTTTTGATGCCTCATTTCAAGTAGATTTATTACATCAAGATTTTCCAGAATTATGGAAACTTGGAATTTATATGGATGAAGCGCCTGAACAATGGGCAAAAAACTCTGAAAAATATAAAAACATAGCACAACCTATTATTGAAGCTCTTGAAAATGGCGAAGATGTAGAAACGTTTCCTGCTTTAATGGAAGATTTGCATAAAATTAATACAGCTTGTAGAACACTTCATACGGAAGTGAAAGAAAAAGTGTTATTTTGGCAAAATAAAGGAAAAAAAGTAGCACTTTTAGGCGGAGATCACAGCACGCCACTTGGTTATTATGAAGCTTTAGCTACACAACACGATGATTTTGGTATCCTGCATTTGGATGCTCATATGGATTTGCGAGTGGCTTATGAAGGATTCACCTATTCTCATGCTTCTATAATGTATAATACATTACAAATTCCTCAAGTATCAAAAATTATTCAAGTTGGAATTAGAGATTTTTGCGAACAAGAAGTGGCTGTCGTAAAAAAATCAAATGGTAGAGTGCTTGTCCATACAGATGCTGATATGAAAGCAAAAGCGTTTGAAGGACAAACTTGGAAACAACAATGTGAAGAAATCATTTCGCAGTTACCACAAAAAGTCACTATTTCTTTTGATATTGATGGAATGTATCCATGGTATTGTCCAAATACAGGAACACCTGTTCCGGGCGGTTTTTCATTCGAACAAGCTACTTATTTATTTAATTTATTAGCTAATTCTGGTAAAGAAATAATTGGTTTTGATTTAGTGGAAGTAGCGCCAGGAGAAAATGACGATTGGGATGGAAATGTAGGTGCAAGAATGTTATTTCATATGTGCGGAATTCTTGCTAAATCTCAAAAACTGAATGTTGGAAATCGAGTTCAGTTTTAACAATCAAACAAAAACGAAATTTTTTTAAACTACATATGTAGTACATAGTTTATGTCAAATCAAACACCAAAAAAAATTGCAATAGTAGGTTCTGGATTAGTGGGAACTTTATTAGGAATTTATCTAAGAAAACGAGGTCATACCGTTCATGTGTACGACAGAAGTCCGGATATTCGAAAAATGAATTTTACAGGACGTTCTATTAATCTTGTTTTGTCTGATAGAGGTGTGAAAGCGTTACGCGATGTTGGTTTGGACCAAGAAGTTTTAAGTATAGGAATTCCTGTTGAAAAACGTGCCATTCATACCGAAAAAGACACCGTTAATGAACAGTTTTATGGAAAAGATGGCGAAGTAATTTATTCGCTTTCAAGAGGTTTGTTGAATAAAAAAATGGTCGATTTAGCTGAAAAAGCTGGAGTTGTTTTTTTCTTTGAAGAAAAAGTTTGGGATGTCGATTTGACAACAGCAACGATTTCAATAGGAGATTCTGAAAAAGGCGAATGGACTACACATGATTATGATATTACTTTTGGAGCCGATGGTGCTTTTTCTCGAATCAGACATAAAATGCAACGCCAGAGTATGTTTAATTATTCGCAAGAATTTTTAAATATTGGCTATAAAGAATTAAATATTCCTGCCAACCCAGATGGTACACATAAATTAGATAAAAAGTCCTTGCATATTTGGCCTCGAGGTAATTTTATGTTAATGGCTTTGGCTAATTTAGATGGAAGTTTTACTTGCACACTTTTTATGCCGCATGATGGAGAAAATTCATTCGAATCCATTAAAAGCAAGGAACAATTGGTTGGTTTCTTTGCGAATCACTTTCCTGATACAAAAGAAGTTATTCCAAATTTAGTAGAAGATTTCTTTAAAAATCCTACAAGTTATTTAGTAACCATGAAGTGTTTTCCTTGGACATTTAGTGATAAAGTAGCGTTGATTGGCGATGCTTGTCATGCAATAGTACCTTTTTATGGTCATGGAATGAATGCGGGCTTTGAGGATATTACCGTTTTGGAGGAAATGTTTGAAAAATATGGTGATGATTGGGCTAATTTATTAAATGATTACGAAAATTCTCGTAAACCAAATGCAGATGCAATTGCCGAACTTTCATACAGAAATTTTATGGAAATGAGCTCAAAAACAGCAGATACCAATTTTTTATTGCAAAAGAAAATCGAAAAATGGTTTTCAGACAAACATCCTCAATTATGGGTGCCGTTATATTCTCGTGTTACGTTTAGTCACCAACCTTATTCAGAAGCATTAGCTATTGGAGATAGACAAAACGAAATTATGCAAGAAGTATTGAAAATGGAAAATATTGACCAAAATTGGAACAGCCATATTGTTGAAAATAAAATTATTGAACTATTAAAAAAATAATTTCTTCCGATTTTTCAGAAATCATTTTCAGAAAACGTTTTTTCTGTTTTCAAAGCGTAAAAACAAGCTTCATTACATTGTTTCTTAGCATTAAATGTATTTGATTTCATTAAAATAAAACAAAATCGGGAAAACTTTACAATCTCTTAACATTAGAATAACAATAAATATCATAATTTTATTGAATAATTATTAAATAATAACGTTTAATATTGAAAATAATCTTACTATATCTCTTTTTTGGTATGATTGTTGCATAATTTCAAAAAGTTAATGTAAATTTTATTAAATTAGTTTTTTTTTCAAATCTAATTCACATAAATTTGCGACTATCAAAATAAAATTGAAATCAAATAATTAATCAATTCAAACTAAAAATTTTAAAAAAATGGGACAGGATTTAAACGTTTCTGTAGAGAACAAAGGAAGCAAAGGAAGTAGTGTTTTTGCATCTTTAACTATTGTTATTTGTATAGTTATTGGAGCTTTATTATGGAAATTTGTAATGGGAGCACCAGCAAACTTCGTTAAAGGTGATCCAGCTGGACAACCTTTACCAGGAAACTATTTAGGTATGGTTTTTAAAGGAGGTATGATTGTTCCTGTGTTAATGGGATTATTATTAATGACTATCGTTTTCTCTGTAGAAAGATTTATCGTTTTGAAAAAAGCAGCTGGAAAAGGAAATTTAGATAATTTCGTAAAAGGAGTGTTATCTCAAATTAAAACTGGAGATGTTCAAGGAGCTATTGCTGCTTGTGATGAACAAGAAGGTTCTGTTGCAAATGTTATAAAAGCAGGTTTATTAAAATCTGAGCAAGTTAAAAAAGACGGTTTAGATGTTGATACAGCTACCGAAAACATTACTAAAGAAGTAGAGCAAGCTACATCATTAGAAATGCCAATGTTAGAAAAACACTTAACTATTATTTCTACTTTAGTATCTATTGGTACATTATTAGGTTTATTAGGGACAGTATCTGGTATGATTAAAGCTTTCGCTGGATTAGCAGAAGGTACTCCAGATCAAGCAGAATTAGCAAATGGTATTTCTGAGGCGTTAATTAACACGGCTACTGGTATCTCAACTTCTACTTTAGCAGTTATTGCATACAACTATTTTACTTCAAAAATTGATACTTTAACTTATTTTATTGACGAAGCTGGTTTCGCAATTTCTCAAGCTTACAAAAGAGCTAAAGGAAGCAACTAAGATTTCATAAAATAATTATAAAGTTAAAATAAAGTAAAATGGCAAATATAAAAACATCTAAAAAAAGCACAAGAATCGACATGACGGCCATGTGTGACGTTGCGTTTTTGTTATTGTCCTTTTTTATCATGACAGCAACATCAAAAGTACCTGAGCCTAAGCCAGTAGATACGCCTGCGTCAACCATAAAAGCTAAATTGCCAGAAAGAAACTTACTTACTATTACAGTTGGTGATAGTGCAGTATATATTGGAATGTCTGAAAGAGAAACCAGAATTGCTGCATTAGAAGCTATGTCGTTAAAATATGATATTGCTTTCACGCCTCAAGAAATAAATGAGTTTTCTTTATTAGATTCATTCGGTGTTCCTTTGGAGCAATTAAAGTCTTTATTAGCTTTAAAAAATGCTCAAAGAAATAAACCAGGTACGCAATCTGGTATTCCTTTCAAAGGAGATATTTCTGAAAATGAATTGTCTTACTGGATTTATTATGCAAATGCAGCGGTTGTTATGGAACAACAAGCCAAAGGTGTAGAGAAAATCAAGGAAATTGAAATAGCTATAAAAGGTAGTTCTAAAGAAAAATATCCAGTTGTTAAGAATGTTTTTGATATCCTTCAAAAGCAAAACATGAATGATTTTTATTTAGTAACTTCACTAAGAGATGAAGATTTTTAATTAAAATAAAAAAAATAACATGGCAGAATTAAATACCGGTGGCGGTGGCGGTAAAGGCGGTAAAGTAAGAAGTAAAAAATCGAATCCAGGTGTTGATTTAACAGCAATGGTAGATTTAGCTTTCTTGTTGATTACTTTCTTTATCCTAACAACCACATTGTCTAAGCCACAATCTATGGATTTAGCTTTACCAGATAATACAAAACAGGATGATCCTAACCCACCAGAAACTCCAGCTTGGAGGACTTTAACTGTTGTTTTAGGTAAAAATGATAAGTTAGTATATTATATTGGTACAACAGACAAACCTTATGTTGATGCCGAAATAAATGGTGTTCCAAAATTGGAGAACTATGGAGGTAAAGGTATCAGAAAAGCACTTATTTCTCATAATAAATATGTGATGGATCATGTGGATAATCAAAAAACACAAGGGATGATGGTGCTTATTAAAGCAAGTAAATCAGCTAATTATAAAAATTTAGTTGATATTCTAGATGAAATGGCAATTGTTAAACCATTTTCGTATTCAATTGTTGATGTAACTCCAGGCGATTTAAAAATGCTTGAAGACAAAAAGATAAAATAACTTTAATTATAGAAAAATGAGTGGAAATGTAAACCTTAGCGACGCTAGTTTAATTGACAATATATTCGAAGGACGTAATAAAAGTTATGGAGCATACGAATTAAGAACAAATAGTTCAAAGAGAACTGTTTTAGCATTAATTATTTCTTCAATATTTTTTATCGGATTGGTTTTTGCTTTATATCTTTCAATGAAAAGTAAAGATAAAGAGGAAACCAAAATCACCAAGGTAGAACTTAAGAAAGTAAAAACTCCTATTAAAAAGGAGGAAAAGAAAATTTTAGAACAAAAAAAGGTGGAACCTATTAAAAAAGTGAAATCTGTGGTTGACATTGTAAAAAATGTGCCTCCAGTTGTTGTAAATAAGAAAACCGTTGAAAATGAAATCCCTCCAGTTGATCCAGATAAAAAATCGGGTTCAGAAACAGCTAAAGGGGATGCAAATGCAAGTCTTGAAAAAACTGGTGAATTAGCGCAAGAAGAACAAAAAGGAGATGATACAGATTACAATCAAATTTTTACTTCAGTTCAAGTTCAAGCATCACCTCCAGGTGGTATGAATGCTTTTAGAAAGCAAATTGGAAGTTCATTCCGTTTGCCAGAAGTAGATGAAACAACTACAGGAACTGTTGTAGCTAAATTCGTAGTTTGGGATGATGGATCTATTAGAGATATTGTAATTGTAAAAGAAAGTCCTGCTGGTTTAGGTTTAGGAAAAGAAGCTACAAGAATTTTAACTAAGTCTCCAAAATGGACACCAGGTATATACAATGGTAGAAGTGTAAAACAATACTATACATTACCTATTTCAATTCAGATTACTGCTTCAGAATAATATGAACTGGTTAAATAATTTAAAACAGAAATCGCCCAAACAGCGATTTCTGTTTATTTTAGGACTTTTAATATTTTGCTTTTATTTAGTTTTGGCTTATTTGGTTACTTTTTGGGATAATTTTCCACTAGAAGTATCGATGATAAGAAGAAGAATATTTGGAGGCTTATTAGTTTTATACGCTAGTTTCAGATTTTACAGATTAATAAATAAAGAAGAGGAATAAGATGAAAAATGGTTTTATAATACTTTTGTTTTTAAGTTTGGCAGTTGGTTTTGGACAGAATAATGACGCACCAAAAGAAGACGCAAAATTGATTAAAGAAAACACAACTGAAAAAAGTGATGAAACGGATTATGATCAAATATATACTTCCGTACAAGTTCAAGCGGTTCCTCCAGGCGGAATGAATGCTTTTAGAAAATATATTGCTTCTTCTTTTAGATTACCAGAAGTTTCTGAGAAAACACTTGGAACAATAATTGTGAAATTTGTAGTTTGGGATGATGGTTCAATTAGAGATATTAATATTATTAAAGAAAATCCTGTAGGTTTAGGTTTGGGAAAAGAGGCAGTTAGAGTATTAACTAATTCTGCAAAATGGACTCCAGGTCAATACAATGGTAGAAGTATAAAACAATATTATACCATTCCAATTTCATTACAAATAGCTCCTGTAGATAAAGTTGTTCAGCCAATTCAAGAAACTGAAGCGCCACCTAAAAAAGATTAATTTAATGAAAAAAATAATTTACATATTAGTTCTACTGATTTTAGTAATTTTCTCTTGTAAAAAATCTGAAAATAGCAATGAAGACGAATCTTACGTAAAAGGCAAAGCTGAAATTTATGTTGATGAATCTTTATTGCCAATTGTGGAAGATCAAGAAATGGTTTTTGAAAGTAAATATCAAAAAGCTGACATAACACTTATTCCAAAATCAGATTCGGATATAGTAAATTTAGTATTACAACGTAAAATTGACATTGCCGTTCTTTCACACGAATTGACTAAATCACAAGAAGATAAATTAAAAGCTTTTGATGTAATTGGTAAAATCACGCCTTTTTGTTCAGATGCTATTGCGCTAGTGGTAAATCAAAAATCTTCAAAAACTGCAATTACAGTATCTGAAGTTTTTGATATACTGAAAGGTAAAAATTCTGAGGTTCAATTTGTTTTTGATAATCAAAATTCAAGTACATTAAGTTTTTTAATGAATAAAGCGAGTGTTAAATCACTCTCAAAAAATATAACGGCATTAAAAAGTAATTTAGAAGTTATTAAATTTGTTTCCGAAAACAATAATTCAATAGGTTTTGTTGGAGTAAATTGGCTCCTGAATCCTTCAATTGAATTGGAAAGTACAATAAAAAATGTTAAAGTTTTAGCTGTTGGCGAAAGCATACAAAAAGCAGTAAAACCTACTCAGTCATATATTGAAACAAAAGAATATCCATTTACAAGAAAAATTTATTTGTTAAATTATCAGGGTAGAACAGGTTTAGGCATGGGATTTGCTTCTTTTGTAAAAAGCGAGGTTGGTCAGCGTATCATTCTTAAATCAGGATTAGCACCAGTAAAAATACCAACCCGAGAAATAAGAATTGTAAAAAGTAATAAAAAGAAATAAAAAAGAAGAAATGAGAACAATTATTTTATCAAGTTTTGTCACTATTTTATCTGCAGTTGCAGTAAATGCTCAAGATTTAGAGCAAGTTAAAAAAACTATCGATGCCGAAAAATTTTCAGAAGCTAGAAAATCATTAAAGTCAATGGTTGAAACAGCGCCAGATAAAGGTAAAAATTACTTTTATCTTGGTCAAGTATATTTAGCGTTAGAAAAACAAGATTCGGCAAAAGTATATTTTGAAAAAGGTAAAGTAGCTAAAGATGCAGGACATCTAAATTTAATTGGTTTAGGGCAATTAAATTTATTAGAAGGGAATTCATCTGCAGCAGAAACTAATTTCACTTCTGCATTAGCAATAGCTAAAAAGAAAAATACGGAAGAACAAATTTTTATTACGCAAGCTTATTTAAAAGCGACTAACCCAGATGTTTCAAAAGCATTAGCGGCAGCAAAATTAGCTGTAGCAAGTGATCCAAAATCGGCATTAGCGCAAATTGCTTTGGGAGATGCATTAGTAGCAAACAAAAATATTAATGATGCATATGTAGCATACAGAACAGCTGGAGAATTAGATAAAACATCATTAAGAGCGCCTTTGCAATTGGCAATTATCACAAGAAATGCACAAGCTTTTCCAGAAGCATTAAAAGCATTTAATGATATCTTAGCAATTAATCCAAGTTACGGACCAGCTTTTCGTGAAAAAGCAGAAACCAACTTGGCTTGGGCGTATGCAAAAAAATCACTTTTCGAAGAAAAAATTGCTGCTGCTTTAGAAGATTATAAAAAGTATATGAGTTTAACTGATGTTTCTACAGATGCTAAAATTAAATATGCTGATTTCTTAATCTTATCAAAAAAATGGAAAGAATTAGAAGCGGAAGCTTTGGCGATTCAAAAATTAGATAAAGTGAATCCAAAAGTATTTAAATATTTAGGATATGCTTATTCTGAAAACGGAAATTCTGAAGGGGCTATTAAGTCATTAACGGACTATATGACAAAAGTTGATGCTAAAAAAATTAATGGTAAAGATTATTTGTATTTAGCAAAAGCAAAATTAGCTACTTCAATGGACGATAAAGGTATTATTTCTAATCAAATTAAGTTTAATGAAGCCATTTCAGATTTAACAAAAGCAGCAGAATTAAATCCAAATTTAAATACAGAATTTACTGAAATTGGAATTAAATTATATTCTGGAAAAGCGTATTTAGAAGCTGCAAAATTATTTGAATTAGCAGTTAAAAACACAAATTCAAAAAGTTACAGCCGCGATAATTTTTTATTAGGAAATTCAATTTTGTTCTATGCTGAAAGTAAAACAGCAGCTCAAAAAGCAACATTAACTGCGGAATTTGTAAAAGCTAATAACGCATATGCAGAAGCAATCAGAATCTCTCCAAACACACAAGATGTTTATTTTTACAAAGGACAATTAAACAGAGTTATTGGAACTCCAGAAGCCAATGCACAAGCTGTTTTAGATTATGAAGGTTATGTAAAAACAGTAACTTCAAAAGGAGAAACAGAAATGGCAAAAGCAGCAGTAAAAGAAAACTTATTTGAAACGTATTCATTTATTGGCGCAAATTATGCTACTACTGATAAAGCTAAAGCAATAGAAAATTTCAAAAAAGCAGCTGAAATTAATCCAAATGATGTTTTCGTAAAAGAATCTTTACAAGCATTAAATAAATAAAAAACACAATTAAAATTTTAAATACCGATAGCGAAAGTTATCGGTTTTTTTATGCACTATTTTCAACTCATAAAGTTTTACCGTTTACCCTTTACCTTTTACCCTAAATAAATTACCTTTGCACTCAATAAAAAATATATGCTTAACAAAGACACCCAAATATTAGTAGACAAAGGCGAAATGCTTCCTTTGATGGAAGAGTTTTATACCATACAGGGCGAAGGGTTTCATACCGGAACTGCAGCCTACTTTATTCGTGTAGGTGGTTGTGATGTAGGTTGTCATTGGTGTGATGTTAAAGAAAGCTGGAATGCGGATTTACATCCTCCAACAGCTGTAGAGAAAATAGTTTCGAATGCAAAATCTTATGCAGAAACCATTGTAATTACCGGAGGCGAACCCCTAACTTGGGATATGAATCCAATAACAACACAATTAAAAAATGCAGGATTAAATGTTCATATTGAAACTTCTGGTGCTTACGAGGTAACAGGAACTTGGGATTGGTTTTGTTTATCGCCTAAGAAAAACAAATTGCCAGTACCTTCAGCTTATGCCATCGCCAACGAATTGAAAGTTATAATACACAACAAACACGATTTTATTTTCGCAGAAGAACAAGCAGAAAAAACAAATAAAAATGCCATTTTATTCTTACAACCCGAATGGAGCAAAAAAGAAGAAATGACACCGTTAATTGTAGAGTATGTTATGAATAACCCAAAATGGCGAGTTTCTTTGCAAACTCATAAATATTTGAATATACCGTAATAAATTCCAATGTTAAAAATTCCAAATCCCAAAATTGAAACTTAAATTATTTACTATTTTTCAACACGGATTTAACAGATTTTTAAAATTTCTTTGATCTGTGTTTCAAAAAATAGATTTTGTGTTTTTTGGGATTTTAAATATTGGAATTTGGAATTTAATTTTTGAAATTTATATTGAAAGTTTTGCCAAATAATCAAAATGTTCACCTTCTAAAAGTAATTCGCATTTTAAACCATTTGCAATAGCTGCATTTTGAAGTGTGTTGTAATCCAAATACAACCAAGGAAAAGTATCTTCCGTATCTCCTTTATATTGAACAGTAAAAGTCAATTCGCCATAATATCCTTCTGCAGGAATACAGTAGGCGCCATCTTCATCTTGATCATACATATAAATTAAATCTGAGGAATCAATTAAAATCTGACCTTCATCTTTCAATAACGATTTTAATTTCTGTAAATACTTGTCAGTTTCTTTTAGGGTGCCGAAAATCCCAGTTCCATTCATCAAAAGAAGAATCGTATCGAATTTATTTTTTACATCTAAATCTAAAATATTGGCAACTTTCACATTTTCTATGCCACGAAGTTGACAAGCTTTCACAGCATTTTCCGAAATATCTATAGCAGTAACATCCAGTTTTCTTTCGTTTTGTAATGCTAAAGTATGACTTCCAGCACCACATCCTACATCTAAAACGCTTCCCTTTGCTAATTGTAACGCTTTTTGTTCCAATTCTGGCATTTCATTATAGGTTCTAAACAAATAAGAAACCGGCATTTCATCAGCTTCTGAAATCGAAGTTTCAGTAACTAAATCTTCTGGGGAATTATTCGTTTGGTAATCTAATATGGCTTTTCCAAAAAGGTCTTTCATCGTTATATTTCAAAATTCAACATTCGTTATTCTTAAATCTATGTTCAAAATCGTAACTTTGTAGTTCATTCAGACAAATTAATAATGAAGCCATCGTTAAACGAAATTCAAAAGTTAGCCAAAGATACACATATTGAAACTAAAAAATATTTCGATAAGTTAAAAAAACGGGTTCCAAAAAATTTAGATTATGTAATGCAAGATTTACACGATGCTGAATTTAAAAAAACCGACTGTCTCGATTGTGCGAATTGTTGTAAAACTACTGGGCCATTATTTACAGATGCTGATGTGGAACGCATCGCAAAACATTTTAAGCAAAAACCACAACAGTTTATCAGTCAGTTTTTACGAATAGACGAAGATAATGATTATGTGTTAAAATCAGTGCCGTGTACGTTTTTAGAGTCGGACAATAAATGTTTTATTTACGATGTGCGCCCAAAAGCGTGTAGAGAATTTCCGCATACAGATAGAAAAAAGTTCAATCAAATTACCGATTTGACTTTGTTGAATGTTGCGATTTGTCCAGCTGCGTTTAATATTGTAGAGAAAATGAAAGTGAAAATGCCTTTGTAATTTAGTTGTAAATTAAATATTTATTTCTCATTTCTTTAAAAGCATTCAAATCAGCTTCCCAACTTTTTCTAATTTCTTTTTCAGAAACACCTTCAATTATTTGCTCTTGAAGTTTTTTGGTTCCTGCTAATTTCGTAAAAAAATCATTAAAAAAAACAGTTTTGTCGGAAGTATTGGCATATGTTTTTATTAGCCATTTCAACTCTAAACGACTCACTTTTTTGATTTTACTTAAATCTTCTCCATAACATAAAATGTCTTTATGCATCGGTTCTTTTGCTCCAAAATTAGGTTGTGGCATAAATGAAAATTCTGTTTTCAGTAAAAATGGCGAACCGTATATTTGAAATTGTTTTTCCGTGCCTCTTCCCACACTAACATTCGTGCCTTCAAAAAAACACAAGCTAGCATATAAATTTATCGATTGATCATTTGGTAAATTTGGCGAGGGTTTTACGGGTAAACTATACGGCATATCTCTTTTGTAATTGGTACAGGGCACTACCGTTAAATTACAAATGACTCCGTTTGCAAGCCACTTTTCTCCATTAATCATTTTAGCATATTCCCCAATAGTCATACCATGTAAAACAGGAATGGGGTGCATGCCTACAAAACTTGTATGTTCTATTTCTAAAATCGGCCCATCCACTATAGTGCCATTCGGATTGGGTCTGTCTAAAACTAAAAGTTCAATATTGTTTTCTGCGCAAGCTTCCATTATATAGTGTAGCGTAGAAATATAGGTGTAAAATCTAGCACCTACATCTTGAATATCAAAAACAATAACATCAATATCTGTCAATTGTTCGGGCTTTGGCTTTTTGTTATTTCCGTATAATGAAATAATGGGTAAATTGGTTTTGGTGTCTTTCCCATCTTTAATTACTTCCCCGGCATCAGCAGTTCCTCTAAATCCGTGTTCTGGAGCATATATTTTTTGTAAAGCAACTTTTTTTTCTAAAAGAAAATCCACCAAGTGTTTTCTGTTTTCAACAATTCCAGTCGGATTCGTAACAATCCCAATTTTTTTATTCGCCAATAATGGTAAATAGGCGACATAATTTTCAGCACCTGTTTTTAGGGCTGAATTTTTGAGTTTATGACTTGATGTTTCGGTTGCTATTGCTTTTGACTTTTGACTTTCGACTTTTGATTTTTTCACAGTTGAACATCCAAAAGAAAATAATAGTATTAAAATAAATAAAAACGTATTTTTGAACTCAAATTTCATAAGTATATATTTTGAATTTAGAATATTTTATTGCGAAACGACTTATTGTTTCTAAAAGTTATAAAAGTAGTGTTTCTTCACCAATTATAAAAATTGCTATTTGGGCTATTGCTTTAAGTATTTTTATGATGGTGCTTTCAGTAGCAACAGGTATTGGTTTGCAGCAAAAAATACGCGAAAAAATCGCAGCGTTTAACGGGCATATAATCGTATCAAATTTTGATGACAACCAATCTCAAGTTACTGCCGAACCCTTCGATTCTAAAATATTGCCTATTTCGCAATTAAGAAAAAACAAATACATTACTCATGTGCAGCCCATCATCACTAAAGGCGCATTAATTAGAACTAAAACGGATGTTGAAGGCGTTGTTTTTAAAGGAGTAGATACATCGTATCAATGGAAAAATATAGAAGATTTTTTAGTCGAAGGAAAAATTTCTACCTATAAAGAAGGCGACATCAATCAAGTATTGATTTCTCAGTTTTTAGCCAATCGATTAAAATTAAAAGTAGGAAATTCGTTTACTACCTTTTTCATGAAAACACAAGGTAAATTGCCAAGTGTTCGAAAGTTCACCATTTCCGGAATTTATAACTCTGGCTTTCAAGAATTCGATTCTTCCTATATAATAGGTAATATACAACATTTGCAACGTATCAATAAATGGGATTCTTCTCAATTTGGAGCGTATGAAATTTTTATAGACGATTTTTCAAAATTAGACCAGCGCGCACAAGAAATTTACAAATCCATTCCGCCAACATTTAACAGTGTATCCATTTCCGAAAAATATTTCAGTATTTTCGAATGGCTAAAACTTTTCGATTTCAATATTTTAGTCATTTTAATCATAATGATTGCCGTTGCAACCATAAATATGGTGGTAGCACTTTTGGTTTTAATTCTCGAACGCACCCAACTAATTGGAATGTTAAAAGCACTTGGCGCTAACAATTGGTCCATTCGAAAAATATTTTTATATAACGCAGCACATTTAATTTCAAGAGGTTTGCTTTGGGGAAATGGAACGGCAATTATATTATTATTTATCCAAAAGAAGTTCGAAATTATTACGCTTAATCCAGAAAGTTACTATGTGTCATCGGCTCCGGTTGATATTAATTTTCTGCATATCGCACTTTTAAATGCAGGAACAATTCTTATTTGTGTCTTGATTTTATTAATTCCATCTTACCTAATTACAAAAATATCTCCAATTAAGGCGTTGAAGTTTTTTTAGCAGCTATTTCCTGCTCTCCGCTATATCTTTTTGTATAGTGGACTTTGAAAATAAAGCCCACTATACAAAAAGGATGCCGCTACGATCAGGGCTAGGGCCTTATTTTTTCAGTTGAATTCCCCTGCAAAACTTTTTTATCAAGAAATTCTGTTATGTAACGTCTTGTAGTTCAATAGTTAAGAAAATACTTTAAAAAAAGATTAGTATAAGGTTAGGAAATCCGAATAAAGTTACTAGTTTTGCACCGCATTGAGAGCGACGTTCTTTATTAATTAGTACCAATATCCTACGAATTTTATTTTTGATAAAAGGATAAAAAAGATTTGGTATTTAAAAAATAAAGTTGTTATCTTTGCACCCCGCAAGAGGAATAGTTCTTTTTATATATTGGTTAGCAAAACGGAGATAAAATTTTCTCAAAAAAAAGTGTATTAAAGTTTTGGTAATAAAAAAAAAGGTTCTACTTTTGCACCCGCTAACTCAGAGAGTAATTGAAGTGAAGGCAAAAATAAGAGAACAAGTTCATAGACATATTGGATTGACAGCATATAAGAATAAGAGTAATATCTTTTTCGAGTATTATAAAGAATTGAATACCTAGCAAAATGATTATCGTCGATAAAATAATTAG
>NZ_JAGNYF010000040.1 GCF_017985075.1 Flavobacterium sp. | reverse complement strand
CCAAATCAACAAATTAAAAATACTCAACGATCCTATTTATGGTTTTATTACCATTCCCAATACTTTAATTTACGATTTAATTCAGCATCCGTATTTTCAGCGTTTGCGTCGTATTTCTCAAATGGGCTTGTCTTATTTGGTTTATCCAGGAGCGCATCATACCCGTTTTCATCACGCTTTAGGCTGTATGCATATTATGCAAAAGGCGGTTCAAACTCTCAAATTTAAAGGTGTTGCTATTTCTGATGAAGAAGAAAATGCATTATATGTAGCGATTTTATTACACGATATAGGACACGGACCTTTTAGTCACGCATTAGAGAATAGTGTGTTGGAAGAAGTGCATCACGAAGAGTTGTCATTGTTGTTTATGGAGCAGCTAAATACTGAATTTGACGGAAAATTAGCTTTAGCCATTCAGGTTTTTAAAGGTGAATACCATAGAAAATTTATGTTGCAATTGATTTCCAGTCAGTTAGATATGGATCGTATGGATTACCTAAAACGCGATAGTTTTTACACGGGTGTCAACGAAGGAAACGTAAATAGCGAACGATTAATTCAAATGCTAAACGTACAAGACGACGTGTTGGTAATGGAAGAAAAAGGAATTTATTCTATAGAAAAGTTTCTTATGGCGCGCCGATTGATGTATTGGCAAGCGTATTTGCATAAAACCAGCGTAGTAGCAGAATTAACATTGACAAAGATATTAAAACGAGCAAAAGAGCTTTCATCAAAAGGTGAAGTGTTATTTGGAAGTCCGTTTTTATTATTCTTTTTAAATCATAAAATTGAATTACAACAAATAGATAAAACCATCTTAGATACGTTTTCTAATTTAGATGATTACGATGTGTTGGGCGCTATAAAACAATGGCAATTTCACGATGATTTTGTACTGAGTTCTTTAAGTAAAATGGTCATCAATAGAAATCTACTAAAGATTGAATTAAACGAAGATAAAGTAAACAAAATCAAATTCTTAGAGTTAAAAGAAAAATACATGAAACAGTATGCTATTTCAGAAAATGAAGTAGGGTATTTTGTGTTCAAAGGCAAACTGAAAAACGAAGCCTATAGCAAGTCTTCGGAGCCTATTAGAATTCTAAAAAAAGATAAAACAATTGAAAATGTAGTGGAAGCCTCAGATCAAATGCACTTAAAAGCATTGTCAAAAACGGTAATCAAATATTTTATTTGTTATCCGAAAGCGATAGATTAAGGTTAATTTTTATATTTTTGCACAGATGAAATTTACAGCAGGACAAATAGCAGGCATATTGGATGGAGAAGTTTTCGGAAATCCAGATGCTGAAGTATATAAATTAGCTAAAATAGAGGAAGGAACAGAAGGTTCGCTAACTTTTTTAGCTAATACGAAGTATTCCAATTATTTATATAACACAAACGCCACAATAGTTATAGTAAATAAATCGTATGAGCTTGAAAAAGAAGTAAAAGCTACATTAATTAAAGTTGATGATGCGTACAGCTCTTTTTCAAAATTATTAGAATATTATAATCAAATCAAACTAATGAAATCGGGTATAGAGCAACCTTCTGTTATTTCGGATGGTGTAACCTATGGTGACGATTTATATTTAGGTAGTTTTTGCTACATTGGTAAAAACGTACGTATTGGAAATAATGTAAAAATATATCCAAATAGTTTTATAGGCGACAATGTTACAATTGGCGATAATTGTGTGTTTTTTGCAGGTGTACGAGTGTATTCAGAATCGGAAATAGGCAATCATGTTACCATTCATTCAGGAACGATTATCGGTTCTGACGGTTTTGGTTTTGCACCACAAGAAGACGGTTCGTATTCTAAAATTCCACAAATTGGAAATGTTGTTATCGAAGACCATGTAGAAATTGGTTCATGTTCTACAGTAGATAGAGCCACACTTGGTACCACTTATATCCGAAGAGGCGCGAAGTTAGACAACCAAATTCAAGTGGCACATAATGTAGAAATAGGAGAAAATACGGTTATTGCAGCTCAAACGGGCATTGCCGGTTCTACAAAAATTGGTAAAAATTGTTTAATTGGTGGTCAAGTAGGAATTGCAGGACATATTACAATAGGCGATAGGGTAAAAATTCAAGCCCAATCAGGTATCGGAAAAAGTTTAAAAGACGGAGAAGTTGTGCAAGGTAGCCCAGCATTTAATTATGGCGATTTTGCAAAGTCATTCGTACACTTTAGAAATTTACCTAAAATAGTTAATGAAATAGAAGAATTAAAAAAGAATAATACATAAAATCATGTTAAAACAAACAACTCTAAAAAGCGAAATTTCTTTAAAAGGTGTCGGACTTCATACGGGTCAGGAAGTGACAATGACTTTTAAACCTGCACCCATAAACAATGGTTTTACATTTGTACGTGTCGATTTAGAAGGAAGCCCAATTATTGAAGCAGATGCCAATTATGTAGTAAATACACAACGTGGTACTAATTTAGAAAAATTAGGTGTCATGATTCAAACACCTGAGCATGTTTTAGCCGCTTTAGTAGGATGTGATTTAGATAATGTGATTATTGAATTAAATTCTTCTGAATTGCCTATTATGGATGGTTCTTCAAAATATTTTGTTGAAGCATTAGAAAAAGTAGGTTGTGTAGAACAAGATGCAGAGCGAAAAATATATGTTGTAAAAGATGTTATCTCTTATTTGGATGAAGCTACAGGTAGCGAAATTACTATTATTCCAAGTGATGGGTATTGTGTTACAGCAATGGTTGATTTTGGTACAAAAGTATTAGGAACACAAAATGCAAACATGAAAAACATTTCTGATTTTAAATCGGAAATAGCTGATTGTAGAACGTTTAGTTTTTTACATGAATTAGAAGCACTGTTAAATAACGGATTAATTAAAGGCGGCGATTTAAATAACGCCATAGTTTATGTAGATAAAGAAATTTCTGAAGAAACTATGGGTAATTTAAAGAAAGCCTTCAATAAAGAACATATTTCGGTTAAAGAAAACGGAATTTTAGATAACTTAACTTTACATCATCCAAACGAAGCAGCACGTCATAAACTATTAGATGTAGTAGGTGATTTGTCTCTTATTGGAAGAAGAATTCAAGGAAAGGTAATCGCAAACAAACCAGGGCATTTTGTAAACACTCAATTTGCTAAAAAAATATCGAAAATTATTAAATTGGAAGAAAAAAATCAAATTCCAGTTTATGATTTACATAAGGATCCAGTACTTGATATCCACGGAATTATGGATTTGTTACCACACAGACCACCATTCTTATTAGTAGATAAAATTTTAGAGTTATCTGAAACTCATGTTGTGGGCTTGAAAAACGTAACCATGAACGAGCCTTTCTTTGTAGGGCATTTTCCTGGTGCGCCTGTAATGCCTGGTGTATTACAAGTGGAAGCGATGGCACAAACGGGAGGTATTTTAATTTTAAGTACGGTACCAGATCCAGAAAATTATCTAACCTTCTTTATGAAAATAGATAATGTAAAATTCAAACAAAAAGTGTTACCAGGTGATACTGTTGTATTTAAATGCGAATTAATTACACCAATTAGAAGAGGAATTTGCCACATGCAAGCCTACGCATATGCCAACGGAAAATTAGTTTCGGAAGCCGAATTAATGGCGCAAATTGTAAAAGTTAAAAACGATTAAATAAAAAACGTAATATTTAGAAGTAATCATTGACTTCTAACTATTTAGACATAAAATATAAAATATATGAATCAACCATTAGCATACGTTCATCCAGGAGCAAAAATTGCAAGAAATGTAGTTATCGATCCGTTTACTACCATTCATAATAATGTAGAAATTGGAGAAGGAACTTGGATAGGCTCTAACGTTACCATTATGGAAGGCGCAAGAATTGGTAAAAATTGTAATATTTTTCCAGGAGCAGTCATTTCTGCTGTACCACAAGACTTAAAGTTTGGTGGTGAAGATTCTTTAGCAATAATAGGTGATAACTCTACAATTAGAGAATGTGTTACTATTAATAGAGGTACCGTGGCGGCTGGAAAAACAGTAATTGGTAAAAATTGCCTTATTATGGCAACCGCACACATTGCTCACGATTGCATGATTGGCGACAATGCTATTATTGTAAATGGTGTAGCATTAGCTGGGCATGTTACAGTTGGTCAATATGCAGTAATTGGAGGTTTAGCGGCAGTGCATCAGTTTATTTCTATTGGTGACCACGCAATGGTTTCTGGTGGAAGTTTAGTAAGAAAAGATGTGCCACCTTTTTCAAAAGCAGCAAAAGAACCTTTATCATATGTGGGTATTAATTCTGTAGGATTAAGAAGAAGAGGGTTTACCACAGAAAAAATAAGAGAGATTCAAGATATATACCGAATTTTATACCAAAAAAACTACAATACGTCTCAAGCAATGAGTATTATTGAAGCCGAAATGGAAGCGACTCCAGAAAGAGATGAAATTTTAGATTTCATTAGAAATTCTTCTCGCGGAATCATGAAAGGCTATACAGGAAGCGTTTAAAAAAAAACTAAACCACTATGAACTTGAAAATCATAGATTTAGTTGGCAAACTAAAAGTTTTAACAGTTGTGTGAATTATTTTTTTGACACAAATTACACAAATTAGCACGAATTAATCTGTGGAAATTCGTGAAATTCGTGGCGAAATTTTTAGAACATAAATGTAAAATTTAATAAAAGTGAATAGTTTTAACTATTTTTGAGATTAATTAAAATATAATAAAAAAACAAACAAAATGGCAAGTACATCAGATATTAGAAATGGTTTATGCATTAAATTTAACCACGATATTTATAAAATCATCGAATTCTTACACGTAAAGCCAGGTAAAGGTCCTGCGTTTGTAAGAACAAAATTAAAATCATTAACTAACGGAAAAGTATTAGACAATACCTTTTCTGCAGGACATAAAATAGATGTAGTTCGTGTTGAGACACAAACATATCAATTTTTATATCCAGAAGGAAATGATTTTCACTTTATGAATATAGAATCTTTTGAGCAAATTACTTTAAATAAGAATATTTTAGATGCACCAGATTTATTAAAAGAAGGTACAAATGTAATGGTTCAAATTAATACAGAAACAGATTTACCTTTATCAGTAGACATGCCTGCGTCAATTGTTTTAGAAGTAACTTATACTGAACCAGGTTTAAAAGGAAATACCGCTACAAATGCAACCAAACCAGCAACAGTAGAAACGGGTGCTACGATTAATGTACCTTTATTTATTAATGAAGGTGATAAAATTAAAATTGATACAACTTCAAGTTCTTATATGGAACGTGTAAAAGAGTAATTGAAATAAATGAAATTTAACAAAACATATACATTAAAACAAATTGCTGAAATCATCAAGTCTAACTATGTTGGATCTGATGATTTTCCAGTTTATGGTATGAATGAAATTCATGTGGTAACACCTGGCGATATTGTTTTTGTAGACCATCCAAAATATTACGATAAAGCGTTGCAATCTGCAGCTACAATTGTACTTATCAATAAAGAAGTAACATGCCCAAATGGAAAAGCATTATTAATTTCGGATGATCCTTTTAGAGACTTTAATATTTTAACCAACTATTTTCGACCTTTTCAGTTTTCAAATGTTTCAATTTCAGAAACAGCTACTATTGGAGAAGGAACTGTAATTCAACCCAATTGTTTTATTGGACATCAAGTTCAAATTGGTAAAAATTGTTTGATTCATTCCAATGTTTCCATTTACGATAATACTGTAATTGGTGACAACGTAATTATACATGCAGGGACTATTTTAGGTGCCGATGCTTTTTACTATAAAAAACGGGCAGAAGGTTTTGATCAATTGCTTTCTGGTGGACGAGTAGTCATAGAAAACAATGTAGGAATTGGTGCACTTTGTACTATTGATAAAGGCGTAACAGGCGATACTACTATTGGAGAAGGTACAAAAATTGACAATCAGGTTCATGTAGGACACGACACCATTATTGGAAAAAAATGTTTAATTGCTTCCCAAACAGGTATTGCAGGTTGTGTAATAATCGAAGATGAGGTTACGCTTTGGGGTCAAGTAGGTACCACCAGCGGTATAACTATTGGTGCGAAGGCTGTAATTATGGGGCAAACTGGAGTAACAAAATCTGTTGAAGGTGGAAAATCTTATTTTGGAACACCAATTGAGGAATCTCGCGAAAAATTAAAGCAATTGGCTAATATTAAACGTATTCCTGAGATTTTAGAAACTTTGAAAAACACGTCTAAATAAAAATAGCGCTTTCTATCTATTTGTTTGAAAAACAAAATGGATACCAAATTAGCAAAAAAGTATAAAAAAAGTCTCAAAAAATTAATTTATTACTGGCAAAAAACTTACTTTTGCTCAACTTTTAAAAAACAAATAACCTCATGAGTGTTTTAGTAAATAAAAATTCAAAAATTATAGTTCAAGGATTTACAGGAAGTGAAGGAACGTTTCACGCTTCTCAAATGATTGAATACGGTACAAATGTAGTAGGTGGTGTAACGCCAGGTAAAGGTGGTACATTGCATTTAGATAGACCTGTTTTTAATACGGTTAAAGATGCTGTTAAAACAGCTGGAGCAGATACTTCAATCATTTTTGTACCGCCAGCATTTGCTGCAGATGCGATTATGGAAGCTGCTGATGCAGGAATTAAAGTAATTATTTGTATCACGGAAGGAATTCCAGTGGCAGATATGATTAAAGCATATGATTTTATTCAAGGTAAAGATTGTCGTTTAGTAGGTCCTAACTGTCCAGGAGTAATTACTCCAGGTGAAGCTAAAGTTGGTATTATGCCAGGTTTCGTATTCAAAAAAGGAACAGTTGGTATTGTTTCTAAATCAGGAACATTAACTTACGAAGCAGCTGACCAAGTTGTAAAACAAGGTTTAGGAATTACTACAGCAATTGGTATTGGTGGAGATCCAATTATTGGAACTACAACTAAACAAGCTGTTGAATTATTAATGAACGACCCTGAAACAGAATGTATCATTATGATAGGTGAAATTGGTGGTCAATTAGAAGCTGATGCTGCTAAATGGGTAAAAGCAGATGGTAATCGTAAACCAGTTGTTGGTTTTATCGCTGGTGAAACCGCTCCAAAAGGAAGAACAATGGGTCACGCAGGTGCGATTGTTGGTGGAGCAGATGATACAGCAGAAGCTAAAAAACGCATTATGAGAGAATGTGGTATTCACGTTGTAGATTCTCCAGCAGAAATTGGAAAAAAAGTAAAAGAAATAATGGGATAATTTCCTGTATTTAAAATACATAATAATAAAAGCTCCTTTTATGGAGCTTTTATTACTTATACTAATCAAGTTCACTTAGTAATCAGACTGAGTGGCAAATAAAATTAAAATGGAAAAAGAATTAAAAAAATACAAATCAACAAATAGTTTTTTATTTACAACGGATTTGAACTTAGAAGAGGTTTGTAATGCGCCTGAAGGTGCAAGTGGTGTTTTCTTAGTATTTGATGCAAGTAACGAAGAAAAACAATTAATTATGGTAGGTTCAACAGGTACGGTTCAGAATGATGGTACGTTGAAAGTGAAAAGTGGCGGTTTATACGATAAAATTGTAAACGGACATCAATTTGCTAAAACGGGAAGAAAATATTCTTGGCCTGCACAAATGAAAAAGGAAGAAATTACAGCTTTAGAAGTAGTTTGGTATGAAACTTTTACAGGAAAAACAAAAAACATTCCAACATTTGTTGAAGCTACTGTTTTACAAAGTTTTCTAAAAGACAATGGTACACTTCCTAAATGGAATGTAGCTTTCTAAAAAATAAATAGATAAAAAAAATCCCGCTCTGAATATTTTAGAGCGGGATTTTTGTTTTAATTAAAAGGGTTAGACCATTTCGTATTGGTATACACATCTGTACCAGACAAAGTTCTTAAAAAAGCAACAACAGCATCAACTTCTGTTGCGGTTAAATTTAATTGTTGTCCAACACCATTGGGTCTTAATCTTGGATCTAAATTAGTATTTCCAGGCGCAATATTTATCGTACCATAATGACCAATAGCTTGTTGAAGTGAAGTAATTACTCCCGTGTGCATCATTTGTCCGTTTGTAGTACCATTTACTTTTACTAAATCTCTTAAAGAAGGCGCTCTGGTATTTGTAATGTCAATACCTGTTCCAGTTAAACTACCTATTATTCCATTATTTCGAGTATTTGGATCGATATCAAATTCAGGTGCTCTATGACAACCGGCACAACCCATTCCGCCAGCTGTTCTAACTCCAGAAGCATTAAAGGTTGGAGGTGTTAAAAACAAGTTTTTACCTTGATTTTCTTGTGCTGTGAAATTCGCAAAAGGTGCTCCGTCATTTGGTGCGCCTGCACGTCCAACATCGTATTTTGAATCAAAGGATTGAATACTTCTAATAAATTGTGCTAAAGCAAATTGAATTTTAGTTTCTGTAATTTCTTCAGAACCATATGCAAATTTAAATAACTCTTTGTAATAATTTATAGCGCTTAATTTTGTAATTAAAGCGTTAAAATTTAAATCACCATTGGCACCACTGTATCCCATTTCACCATGGTCTTTGATGGGCATTGTAGTTTGAATTTCTAAAGATGCGGCACGTTCGTCCCAAAAGAATTTAGATTCCACAGCAAAACGCGTATTGATTAATCTCATGGAATGGCGTCCAGTAGTTCCGTTAACTCCTGTACTCGCAACAGAATCATCTCCAAAAGCTACGGCTTGTTTGTGACAACTTGAACAAGATACGGTATTGTTAGAAGACATTTTTTTATCGTAAAACAAAACTCGACCTAAAGTAGCACCTTTATTTGAAATAGGATTTAAGGCACTATTGTCTTTAATAATATAGGCTGGAACAGTTTGGTTCGCATAATTGGCTAAATTATTTAAGTCAACTGAATTTCCAAATTCTGCTTGTACAGCAGGGTAGGTTTCTGTAATAGCAGTGTAGCTATCTTCATTAGAATCATTACAGGAAACTACTGAAAAAGCAATTGCTAAAAATGGTAAGATTTTGAAGGCTTTCATAGGCTTTTTGTTTTGGTTAATTCTGTTTAGACCAAAAATAAACAAAAAGGTTTAATGTAAAAGAAATTTTTATTGCTTTAAATTATTATTATATTTGACTTTTATAAGAACGTATATCATTTAAATAGAATAGTATGAAATTATTAGAAGGAAAAGTAGCCATTATTACTGGTGCAAGTAGAGGAATTGGAAGTGGAATTGCTAAAGTTTTTGCACAAAACGGAGCAAATGTTGCCTTTACATATAGTTCTTCTGCAGAATCGGCGTTAGCATTAGAAAACGAATTAAATGCTTTAGGAATTCAATCTAAAGGATATAAATCAAATGCGGCAGATTTTAACGAAGCGCAAAAATTAGTAGATGATGTAATGGCTGATTTTGGAAATATCGACATTTTAATAAATAACGCCGGGATTACAAAAGACAATTTGTTAATGCGTATGTCTGAAGAAGATTTTGATGCGGTAATGAATATCAACTTAAAATCGGTATTTAATATGACTAAAGCGGTACAAAAAGTAATGCTTAAAAATCGTGCTGGTTCTATTGTAAATATGAGTAGTGTAGTAGGAGTAAAAGGAAATGCAGGTCAAGCAAACTACGCCGCATCTAAAGCAGGTATGATTGGTTTTACAAAGTCTATCGCATTAGAATTGGGTTCACGTAATATTCGTTGTAATGCTATCGCTCCAGGTTTCATTGAAACTGAAATGACAGCTAAACTTAACGAAGATGTTGTGAAAGGTTGGAGAGAATCTATTCCTTTAAAACGTGGTGGAACGCCAGAAGATGTTGCAAACGTGTGTGTCTTCTTAAGTTCAGATATGAGCGCTTACGTTACAGGACAAGTTATTAATGTAGATGGGGGAATGTTGACATAGTATTGTAAATAAGGTTTAAAAGTTTATGTGTTTAAAAGTTTAAAAGGTTTTGGGTTGAATCTAGCTTGAAATTTATAAATTTAACAGTATTTCAATGAGAATATTTAGTTTTGAAAAGTTGATTGCTTGGCAAAAAAGCAGAGAATTAGCTATGTTGATATTTACAACAACTAAAAAATTCCCAAAAGACGAATTATTTGGATTAACTAGTCAAATGAGAAGATGTTCTGTTTCTATTGCGTCAAACCTAGCTGAAGGTTCAGGAAGAAATTCTATGAAAGATAAAGCTAGATTTTCCGAAATTGCTTACAGTTCTTCATTAGAATTATTAAATCAAGTTATTTTATGTCGCGATTTTGAATATGTAGATGAAAATCAATCTATTTTAATAAGAGAAAAAATAATTGAAGTAAATATGCTAATTGATGGTTTGTATAAGTCGCAAATTTCTAATATAAAATAACATTTACACAATCCATAACCACAAAGACTTTTAAACTTTTAACCATATAATCACTTAAACTAACAATGACATCAAGCACCATCCTTTTAATATTACTTTCGGTTATTATTTCTGGAGTTGTTGCTTTTTATCAATATATATTTAAAGCCAATATCCAAAAGAAAACAAATTGGATATTGGCTTTTTTGCGTTTTATTTCGGTTTTCGCGTTATTATTATTGCTAATTAATCCAATAATAGCCAGAAAATCAATAGAAACAAATAAAATTCCTTTAGCTATTGTAGCAGATAATTCGCGTTCTATATCAGAATTAAAAGCTGTTGATGTTGAAAAAGAATGGGTTGAAAAATTGACTTCAAATGCAGCTTTAAAGGAAAAATTCGACATTCAAACGTATACTTTTGATGCTGCTTTTTTCGCTGAAAAACCATTGGATTTCAAGGGAAATCAATCGAATATTGATGATGTAGCTATTAATTTGAAGCAACTGCATAAAAACACGTTTTATCCAGTTGTTTTATTAACCGATGGAAATCAAACTATTGGAAATGATTATGTGTATAGTTTTCAAGAATCAACTACAGTTTTTCCTGTTGTTTTAGGTGATACGACTACCACATTCGATTTAAAAATCAATCAGCTTAACGCGAATAAATACGCCTTTTTAAAGAATAAATTTCCAGTTGAAGTATTTTTACAATACAATGGAAATAAATCTGTTTCCACTACTTTTTCTATTGAAAAAAACGGAAAAAAAGTTACCAGTCAAACTGTAAATTTCGATAAGAAAAACAAAGTGCAATCGGTTCAAATTTTGTTAGAAGCGGATAGAGTAGGACTGCAAAAATACAAAGCGGTACTTTCATCATCTGTAAAAGAGAAAAACAGTTATAACAATACTAAAAACTTCGCAGTAGAAGTATTAGATCAGAAAAAAGAAATTGCAATTGTATCCGATATTTCTCATCCAGATATAGGCGCAATAAAACGGGCTATTGAATCTAATGCACAGCGTAAAGTAACTATTGTTAAGCCAAATGAAATTTCTGATTTAAAAAAATACAATGTATTGATTTTGTATCAGCCAACCGCTTCTTTTAAGAAACTATTTGAAGCTAACAAAAACGTAAACATTAATACTTTTATTGTTACAGGAATGGCTACAGATTTTAACTTATTAAATCAAATTCAATCCGATTTAGCGTTTAAGTTAACCAATAAAAAAGAAGATTTTACAGCTTCATTTGTATCCGATTTTAATCTTTTTGCACAATCTGATATACAGTTTTCGCAATTTCCGCCATTAGAAAATCCTTTTGGTAAAATTACAGAGAAAGGAAGTGTAAACACCTTGTTGAAAGGAAAGGTAAATGGTATTGAAGTTGGAAATCCTATTTTAACTTTTTCTGAAAAAGGCAGTAATAGAAATGCCTATTTATTAGGTGAAAACTCTTGGAAATGGCGAATGGAGAGTTTTATATTAAATCAATCTTACGAAAAATACGACCTGTTTATTGACAAGATTATTCAGTATTTATCTACTAATTCCGCTAAGAAATCACTTTTGGTTGAACACGAAAGTTTTTATAATTCTGGTGAAACAATAGAGATATTCGCACAGTATTTTAATAAAAGTTATGAATTAGAAGAAAATGCAAATTTGTCTATCACTTTAACAAACAAAGCTACTAAGGCCATAAAAAACTACAATTTTTCAAAAGCAAATAATGGGTACCAAGCTATTTTTGATGGTTTAGAACCAGGAAATTATGTTTTTCAAGTTAAAGAAAATACGAGTAACGCAAGTTATAATGGTGCTTTTGAGGTTTTAGATTTTGATGTTGAAAAACAATTTGTAAATCCAGATATTGCCAAATTACAACAATTGGCTAACCAGAATAATGGAACACTTATTTTTCCAAATCAAATGGATGCGTTAATTCAGAAGCTGCTTCAAAAAAACACCTATTTGCCTGTAGAAAAAACTATAATTAAAAATTCACCTTTAATTGATTTCTTGTGGTTACTAATTATTATTGTTGTATCTTTAAGTACCGAGTGGTTCATTAGAAAGTACAACGGATTATTATAAAATTAAAACTTCAAAAGATGATTAGTTTAAAAAGTATACAAACCGAAATAGACGCCAGTTATTTATACCGTATAATTGCTGAACACGAAGAAGAGGAAGCGGTTGCAGAAGTTTTTAAACAAATGAGTGAAATTGAGCACAGTCACGCTGTAGCTTTTATTCAGAAAAATAATTTAATGGAATCCGATTTGCCTTCGCCTTCATTTAGAGCCAAAACATTACATAAAATTGGAGCTATTTTTGGTTACGATTATGTTTTAGGTGTTTTATTGGATACAGAAAAAAGCATATCAAATTCAGTTATAGGTGCAAGAAAAAAATACAGTTCAGCACAATCTATCTCCGATACGGCTCACGTTACAATATTAAAAAACATATTAAATACGAGTACTAAAGTTTCTGGTTCCAATTTAGCCCGTTTTGAAAAAAGACATCGTTCTGTTGGAGGTAACGCCTTAAGAGCTGCAGTTTTGGGTGGAAATGACGGTTTGGTTTCCAATTTTAGTTTAGTAATGGGAATTGCAGGTGCTACAAGCGGGCAAAGTGAAGTATTACTTGCAGGAATGGCTGGTTTGTTAGCAGGCGCCTTGTCTATGGCATTAGGCGAATGGATTTCGGTTAAAAGTTCTCAAGAATTGTATGAAAACCAAATGCAATTAGAAATGGACGAATTAGAAGCTAACCCTGAAGGCGAACGTAAAGAAATAGCCTTAATTTATATGTCTAAAGGCATACCGCAAGACCAAGCCAATCAAATGGCCGCTGATATTATTTCCAATAAAGAATTGGCACATCAATTTTTAATTAAAGAAGAATTAGGCATAAATGCAGAAGATTTAAAAGGTTCTGCTATGGAAGCGGCTATAACTTCATTTGTGCTTTTTGGTATTGGCGCGATAATTCCGGTACTTCCTTTTTTCTTTTACGGAGGAATGAAAGCGGTAGTAATTAGTACTGCTTTAAGTGCTGTCGGTTTATTTTTAATAGGTGCTATTATTACCTTGTTTACTGGCAAAAGCGTTTGGTATTCGGGATTTAGACAAGTATTATTTGGCTTGTTAGCTGCAGCTATTACTTTTGGGATTGGTAAACTAATTGGTGTATCGGTAATTGGTTAATTTTAACGTAATTTTATTATTTTTTAGTTAAGATTTAACTAATTTTGCTACAATGAAAAAGTATGTAACATTATTTTTAATTTTTACTTACTTGTTTTCAATGACTGAATTGCATCAGGTATTGAAAGCACCATTACTTGTAGAGCATTATTACGAACACAACGATTCTAAGGAATTATCTGTACTTACTTTTTTAGAAATGCATTATTTAAACGGAAATGTGAAAGATGCAGATTATGAAAAAGATATGAAATTACCATTTAAAAGCTTTCAAGATAATCATCCTAATGTAGTTTTGCATTTACCAGAAACAACTGATTTTTTTAATTTTATTACTTTTTCTTTATCAGAACAAAAACCATATTGTATTAAAAATCAAGTAAATACTTCCAGTTTTCTTACATCAATTTGGCAACCGCCAAAAACTATTTTATCATAATAAATTACAATCAACCATAATAGTTGATGATTTCATTATTCATAAAATAAAAATAATCTCATGTTAAATAAAATTATAGAGTTTTCTGTAAAGAATAAACTCATCATTGCGTTATTTACCTTTGCTCTTGTAGTTTTTGGTATTTATAACGTGCAAAAATTACCTATTGATGCCGTTCCAGACATCACAAATAATCAAGTTCAAGTAATTACTATTGCACCTTCTTTTGGAGCTACAGATATTGAACGATTGGTTACTTTTCCAATAGAGCAAGTAAACAATAATATCCCTGGATTAAAAGAAATTAGAAGTTTTTCCAGATTTGGACTGTCTTTAGTTACCATTGTTTTCGATGACGATACAGATATTTATTGGGCAAGACAACAAGTTTCCGAAAGATTACAACAAGTACAAAGTCAGCTTCCTAAAGGAATGGGTACACCAGAATTAGGTCCTGTTTCAACTGGTTTAGGAGAAATTTACCAATATGTGGTTCGTCCTGAAAAAGGATACGAAAAAAAATACGACGCTACAGAATTAAGAACGATTCAAGATTGGATAATAAAACGACAACTTTCTGGCGTTAAAGGTGTAGCAGAAGTGAGTAGTTTTGGTGGAAAACTAAAACAATTAGAAATTAGTATTCAACCCAACAAGCTGAAAGCAAATGGCATCACTATTAATGATGTTTTTGATGCTTTAGAGAGCAATAATCAGAATACCGGCGGAAGTTATATTGAAAAGAACGAAACCGCTTTATTTATTAGAACTGAAGGCTTACTTCAATCAAAAGAAGATATTGAAAACATTTCGCTTCCAACAAAAACAGGTAATCCAATATTTTTAAAAGATATTGCTGAAATAAAAAATGGTTTTGCTACTCGATATGGCGCAATGTGTTATAACGACCAAGGCGAAGTATCAGGTGCTATAGTTATGATGCTTAAAGGCGCAAATAGTAGTGAAGTAATTAAAAATGTAAAAGAAAGAATCGCTCAAATTCAAAAAACATTACCAAAAGGTGTAATTATTGAACCTTTTTTAGACCGAATTAAAATGGTAAATAATGCCATAGGAACGGTGGAAAAAAACCTTATCGAAGGCGCACTAATTGTAATTTTCGTTTTGGTTTTGTTTTTAGGAAACTTTAGAGCAGGACTTTTAGTAGCTTCAGTAATTCCGTTGGCTATGCTTTTTGCCATTATAATGATGAATTTATTTGGTGTTAGTGGAAATTTAATGAGCTTAGGTGCTTTAGATTTTGGTTTAATTGTAGATGGCGCCGTAATTATTGTAGAAGCGGTTATACATCAAATTTATTCGCATCATAAAAAAGAAAATGCCATTGCGCTAACGCAAGAAAATGTAGACCATGAAGTAAAATCATCATCTAAAAAAATGATGAATAGTGCCGTTTTCGGGCAAATTATTATTTTAATTGTGTATTTGCCTATTTTCTCACTTGACGGAATTGAAGGTAAAATGTTTAAACCTATGGCACAAACGGTTGCCTTTGCTTTAATTGGCGCTTTTATTTTATCGTTAACCTATATTCCAATGATGAGTACTATTGTGTTGAAAAACTTAAAACACAATCCAAATAACTTTTCAGAACGAATGATGGCGTATTTGGAAAATATATATCAAAAACGTTTGATTCAAGCAATTGCTAATAAAAGAAAAATTATAATTTCAACAGTTGTTGTCTTTTTCGCATCTATATTCGTGATGTCCTTTTTAGGTGGCGAATTTATTCCTGCTTTGGAAGAAGGTGATTTTGCGGTTGATACTCGCGTATTAACTGGAAGTAACTTAAATACTACAATGGCTTCCACACAAAAAGCAGCTAAAATATTAAAAGACAGATTTCCTGAAGTTGAAAAAGTAGTTACGAAAATTGGAAGTGGTGAAGTCCCAACTGATCCTATGCCAATGGAAGCAAGTGATATGATGGTAATTTTAAAAGATAAAAGCGAATGGACTTCGGCAACAACTTTTAATGAATTGTCTGATAAAATGAGCGATGCTTTAAAAGATGTTCCAGGAATTACTGCTGGTTTTCAATATCCTGTTCAAATGCGTTTTAATGAGTTAATGACAGGCGCCAGACAAGATGTAGTATGTAAAATATTTGGAGAAAATTTAGATACTCTTGCCGTATATGCGAGTAAAATTGGAAAAATTGTTAAAACAATTAAAGGTACTAAAGATTTATACGAAGAGCCAATAGGAGGAATGCCTCAGGTAGTTATTGAATATAAACGACCAATAATGGCGCAATATGGATTAAATGTAAATGAAATCAATAGAGTAGTAAATACTGCTTTTGCAGGTCAAAC
>NZ_JAGNYF010000039.1 GCF_017985075.1 Flavobacterium sp. | reverse complement strand
GAGCTAAATTCTGCCCACATAGGCATATTGTCAATTAATATGGCAGATAAATCGCCAAAAAAGGTATTGTTGTTTTCGTACAACTCTTTACTACCGCCCAAACGCAAACTTTTACCTGTAAATAACTGCGAATTTTCGTTATTATTTAAGTACATACACAGCAAATCTTTACTGGCTTTGTAATGATTGTGTTCTAAGGCTTCCGAACTTACGGGAATAAATTTGCTTTTTGCATTTGTGGTTCCGCTCGATTTTGCAAAATATTTTATAGAAGAATTCCAAAAAATATTTTGTGCCCCTTGACGGGTTTGCGAGATAATCGGTTCCAAATCTTCGTAAGTAGAAACAGGTATTCTTTCGTTAAATGTTTGATAGTTTTTAATGCTCTGATAGTCGTATTTTTTTCCAAGAACGGTATTTTCTGCCGATTTTAATAAACCAAATAAAATTTCTTCCTGAACCTCCATAGGATATTTCATAAACAATTCAATTTGATGAATACGTTTTTTTAAAATCCAAGAGGCAATAGAATTTATTAAAGGTAATGGCATTTGCGTATCAGTATTTTTATAACTTTACCAAAAATAATAATTTTTATTTCAATTACAATCTTTATGACAACATTTGAAGGAACATTAACAAAGATGGAAACCGAAATAGGTGCGCCAATTCAGTATTATTTAATTTTTGATTCCAATTTCATAAATGTTAATCAGTTAATCAATAAAGATGTTGAAATTACTCACAAAGGGTATCAGTGCTTAAATTGTAAGAAAGCGAAAAAAATATGGCGACAAGGATTTTGTTATGATTGTTTTTCTACTATTCCAGCGGCTGCAGATTGGATTATGAAACCCGAACTCAGTACGGCACATTTAGATATTGAAGATAGAGATTTAGCGTATGAAAAACGAGTACAATTGCAACCTCATATTGTATATCTTGCTTTGTCGAGTGAAGTAAAAGTAGGGGTAACCCGAAACACGCAAGTGCCCACTCGTTGGATAGACCAAGGTGCAGTGCAAGCCATTCCTGTTTTAGAAACGCCTAATCGATATTTAGCAGGAATTGCTGAGGTGGCTTTAAAAAATCATTTTGCAGACAAAACCAATTGGCAAAAAATGTTGAAAAATGAAGTGCCAATCACCAATTTATTTGAAGAAAAAAGCAAATTAAAACAATGGCTACCAGAGGAAACTAAGCCTTATTTTATTGAAGAAGACCATTTATACCAAATGGATTTTCCAGTTCAAACCTATCCATTAAAAGTAACCAGTTTGAATTTAGAAAAAACACCCAATTTTTCTGGAAAAGTTGTTGGGATTAAAGGACAATACTTAATTTTTGAAGACGGAACCGTTTTTAATGTACGAACCTACGAAGGGTTTGTGGTACAATTAAAATTTTAAAAACGATATTCAACCCCAACGCCAAGAATTTGTTTTAGTTGCACTCTTGGACCTTCCGTGATTTGAACGCCACCGACTTCTCGTTTGTTTTTAATGTCGTTATCATAAATAAGATGACTTCCTACATTGACTTTTACATATTTATTTACAATCATTTCAACGCTAACTTGCCAATCGATATCAATGTTACCAAAATCTTTTAAATAATCGGTATACAGCGTAGCTCGAGTATCTAAATTGATATTTGTCATAATTTTTCTTTTGTATTGACTTGATACTAAAGCACCTAATTCCGTTCTATGTCGTTTTCCATTTTTAAGAATTTCAGTACCTGTTGCGTCATAAATGGCTTTTTCTACCCCAAATGCGCCTTCGTTTGCCAATCGACTATCTAAAACCAAAGTTGTTTTGTTAGTTATTGGAGATAAATACACTGTTAAACCTAAATCTTTTCGAGTATATTCTGCACCAATACCTAAGAAAATATACGCGGGTCCAAATGGTTTTGAGATGGCTTTGCTTACATTTGGATAACTATATCCGTTAGAAAACTGGGTTAAAAAACTAAATTTTGCCCCATAAAACCAGTTATTAATAGTGTCTCTTCTATATCCAATTGTAGAGTTTAAATTAATTTGATCGTCTGTTTTCCTTAAATCTTGCCCTTCTTGTTTGTTAATTCCATAACGCACTACAAGCTCATTATTCCATTTCATATTATCACGAGTATAATTTCTAATGAAATTTCCTTTTGCCAAACCAGAAATCGAATTATTTCCTCCTGCAGACCAATTTACAAAGCTAATTTGTGTAAAATCTAATCCTACTTTATTTCCCTTTTTCCAATTTGAAGTAGTATCTATTTTTTCTGTTCTCACAACTTGTGAAAAAGATTCGGTTGCGAAAAAAAGAAGTGTGATAAAAAGTATAAGGTTTCTATTCATAATTAATTTCTGTAAATAATTGGGTTAAACTTAGAGTGTCTAATTTAGTTTGTTCTAATAGTTGTTTTACGGTGCCGTGTTCTATGAAAACATCTGCCACACCACGATTTATAATTTTGTTTTTAAAATTATTTTCTACTGCAAAGGTATTTATGATGCTTCCTAATCCGCCATTAATAACGCCTTCTTCAACGGTGATAATAATTTCATGTTCTTTAAAAATGTTAATTAATTTTTCTTCATCTAAAGGTTTTACCCAGCCTACATGAAAATGAGAAAAATTCTCTTTTCTTTCTAGGTTGTCAATAGCTTTGGAGACATTATTTCCAATGGTTCCAGTAGACAAAACAGCAATTTTAGTTCCTTTTTTTAAGGTTTCAATTTTTCCAATTTCAATCTTAGAAAAAGGTTGTTTCCAAGCTATAATTTCGCCTTTTCCTCTTGGATATCGAATCGCAATCGGATGGTTTAAACCTAACGAAGAAGTGTACAAAATATTGCGTAAATCAATTTCATTTCTTGGTGCGTAAATCATTATGTTTGGAATGCAATTAAGATAAGCCAAATCAAATAATCCGTGATGTGTAGCGCCATCTTCGCCTACAAATCCAGCTCGGTCTAAACAAAAAATTACGGGTAAATTTTGTATCGCTACATCATGAATTACCTGGTCATAAGCCCGTTGTAAAAAAGTAGAATAAATATTGCAAAACACCGTTAACCCTTGAGTTGTCATTCCAGCAGCTAAGGTTACGGCATGTTGTTCGGCAATACCTACGTCAAACGCACGTTCTGGAAACGCATCCATCATATATTTTAAAGAACTTCCAGAAGGCATAGCTGGTGTAATTCCTACAATTTTTTTATTTTCAGTAGCCAATTCCACTAAAGTTAGACCAAAAACATCTTGAAATTTTGGCGCCAAATTTTCATTTTCTGGTTTTAAAATTTTACCAGTAAGTTTATCAAATTTTCCAGGCGCATGAAACTGTAATTGATTTTCTTCAGCGTAAGATAATCCTTTTCCTTTCGTGGTAATAATATGTAAAAATTTCGGGCCTTTAACTTTTTGTAATCGTTTTAATTCTGACAATAATTTTGGTAAATCATGCCCGTCAATCGGACCCGAATAATCAAAATTTAACGATTTTATAATGTTGTTATCTTTTGGGTTTTTACCTTCTTTAACAGCGGTTAAATAGTCTTTTAATGCCCCAACACTTGGGTCAATTCCCATGGCATTGTCATTTAAAATGACTAATAAATTTGCATCAGTAACTCCAGCATGATTTAGTCCTTCAAATGCCATTCCGCTTGCAATAGAAGCATCTCCAATAACCGCAATATGTTGTTTTTCTGTATCACCATTAATTTTCGATGCAATAGCCATACCTAATGCAGCTGAGATTGAAGTAGAAGAATGTCCTACACCAAACGCATCAAATATACTTTCACTTCTTTTTGGAAAACCTGAGATACCATCAATTTCTCTATACTTATGAAAAATTTTGCGTCTTTCTGTTAAAATTTTATGTCCATAGGCTTGATGTCCTACATCCCAAACTAATAAATCGTTTGGCGTATCAAAAACATAATGTAAGGCAACGGTTAATTCTATGACGCCCAAACTCGCACCTAAATGGCCTTCTTTCTGGGAGACTATATCAATTATAAACTCTCTAAGTTCAGTAGCAACTTGTGGTAATTGATTTTCAGAAAGTTTCCTTAAATCGTTTGGTGTCGTAATATGTGAAAGTAAATTTTCCATTTGTACTGCAAAAATACAATAATGTTTGTAAATTTGATTAATATATAATTGTAAGAAACTTGGAAACTATTTTTACCGACGAATATTTTATGAAAAAAGCGCTTCAGGAAGCTGAAATAGCTTTTGAAAAAGACGAAATTCCTGTGGGCGCTGTAATTGTTGTAAATAATACTGTAATTGCTCGGACACATAATTTAACTGAGCTTTTACACGATGTTACGGCACATGCTGAAATGCAAGCCATTACAAGTGCTGCTAATTTTTTAGGAGGAAAATACTTAAAAGGTTGTACGTTATATGTTACTTTAGAACCTTGCCAAATGTGTGCCGGAGCCTTGTATTGGAGTCAGATTTCTAAAATTGTATTCGGTGCTACAGATGTAAAAAGAGGTTATAAAACATTAGGTACACAAATTCACCCAAAAACGGAAGTGGTTTCTGGAATTTTAGAAAAGGAATGTGCGGAATTAATGACTAATTTTTTTCAGAAAAAACGATAGATTTATTACGCAGAGATTCGCAGAGTTTTTTGAGATATGAATTCTTTATATTTATAATCAAATAATTAAAGTATGTTAAAATTTTTTGTACTTTTATGTTTTAATATTAATTAGTTATGAAAACAATTGAAATAGATACTTATTCAGATGCTGAAAAAATTATTTTAGCAGAACAATTGTGGGATAGTGTTTCTAAAGAAAATTTAACTTTATCCGATAAAGTTAAAGCAGAATTAGATTCGAGATTGAAAGATTTAGAAGATAAAAATACGAAATTATTTTCTTGGAATGAAGTTAAAGAGCATTTAAAGAATATTAGATAATTGAAAAATTTAGTATTTACCCAAGAAGCATTATTTGATGTTGAAGAAATTGTGTTTTGGTATGAAAATCAAAGATTAGGATTGTCTTTTGATTTTGAACTTTGTTTAGAAGCGCAATTAGAATACCTATTAAAAAACCCAAACTCATTTCAATTAAAATATAAAAATGTAAAAATTATTTTTTTAAAACGGTTCCCTTATGGTTTACATTATATAGTTGAGAAAAATCAGATTTATGTTATTGGTGTTTTTCATACATCAAAGTCTCCCAAAAATTGGAATGAAAGAATTAAGTCTTCAAAATAAAAAAACCGCTATTCTTTCGAGTAGCGGTTTTGTTTTTTATAAAATTTCTTTTCCTTGGTTATCAAAGAAATGATATTCTAAGTACGTGTAAGCGTCACGAGGTATAATTTTCACCCATTTCTTATGTTCAAAAAACCATTTTGAACGTAATGATGGAAAACCTTTTGTAAGGTATGCGGCCACAAATGGGTGTACGTTAAGTACTACTTTTTTATGGTCTTTAATAATGCTTTCAAGGTTAGCTTCTATTTTGTCAATAATTAAAATGGCCGCTTCAACCTGCCCGTTTTCGTTCGGGTTTTCTTCGTTTGTTTCAATATTAACTTCAGGTCTAACTCTTTGTCTAGTAATTTGAACCAGTCCAAATTTACTAGGAGGCAAGATTTTATGCTTCGCCTTATCGTCACTCATTTCTTCTCGTAAGAAATCGAATAATACTTTTCTATTGTCTGGATTTTGTAAATCTATAAAATCGACAACAATAATCCCTCCCATATCTCTTAGTCGTAATTGACGTGCAATTTCAGCTGCAGCTATCATATTTACTTCCATGGCAGTATCTTCTTGGTTGGTGGCTTTATTTGATCTATTGCCAGAATTTACATCAATAACGTGTAAAGCTTCTGTATGTTCAATAATTAAATACGCCCCTTTACTCATTGAAACTGATTTTCCAAAAGAGGTTTTTATTTGTCTTTCTATATTATACTTCTCAAATAGAGGTAAATCTTTCGACTGATAGTGTTTTACGATAGACGCTTTATCCGGAGCTATTTCTTGCAAATATTCCTTCGTTTTTAAATACAAATCTTCATCATCTACTTGAATACTCGTAAAAGTATCGTTAAAAATATCTCTTAGCATAGAAGAAGATTTTGTTAATTCTCCTAATACTTTTGAGGGATGATGGGCGGTTTGTAGTTTTTTGCACATTGTAGTCCAACGGTCTAGCAATGTTTCTACATCTTTTTCAATCTCAGTTGTTTTTCTGCCTTCGGCTACTGTTCTCACAATAACACCAAATCCCTTTGGTTTTATAGATTGTAGTAATTTTTTTAGACGATCTTTTTCTGCTCGGTCTCCAATTTTTTGCGAAATGGATACACGGTCTGAAAAAGGAACTAAAACTACATATCTTCCTGCTAAAGAAATCTCAGAACTAATTCTAGGTCCTTTTGTGGAGATTGGTTCTTTAACTACTTGAACTAAAATCGACTGATTGGCGCTTAATGTGTCCATTATAGTGCCATCTTTGCTGATTTCTGGTTCAAAAGGGAAATTTTTGAGTGAATAATCTTTTATTTTACCTGCGCTTACAAGTTTAATAAATTTCATCAAAGATCCTAAGTTTGGTCCTAAATCATGATAATGCAAAAACGCATCTTTTTCATGACCTAAATGCACAAATGCGGCGTTTAGTCCAGCAACAGGCTTTCTTATTTTTGCAATAAAAATATCGCCAACCTGAAACTGATTGCTGTCGCCAGCCTCTTTTTCTTTGTGTAATTCAATTAGTTTTCCATCTTTTAATAAGGCAAAATCTACTGCGTCTGAACCAGATCTAATGATTAATTCTTTGTTCATGCTGTATCTTTTTTATCCGAACATTTTGTTGTCGGTTGTCGGTTGTTGGTTACGAAAACGTAACTATCAACTATCAACTATCAACTTATTGTTAGGATGGATTAAACAATTTAGGTAAAATACCCAATAAAACTATAATATAAATTGAGTATGTCAAGTTATAAAATAATTCAAAATTCAATGAACGTTACTTCTTTTCTAAACAAAGAAAAGTAGTTTTTAGACTACTTTTTCTTTTTGTGACGGTTAGCTCTCGCTCTTTTTTTGCGCTTGTGAGTAGCTACCTTATGTCTTTTTCTTTTTTTACCACTTGGCATAATGTGTAGTTTTTATGATTAATAAATAATATTATACAGTTACTTCTGTCTTTTCTTTAACGCTTTCAACAAATATTTTAGCAGGTTTAAATGCTGGAATGTTGTGTGCAGGTATTTTGATGGTTGTGTTTTTTGAAATGTTTCTTCCTGTTTTTTCAGCTCTTGTTTTAACAATAAAACTACCAAATCCTCTTAAGTAAACATTATCACCAGTTTCTAATGAATTTTTTACTTCTTCCATGAATGATTCTACAGTAGCTTGAACATCACCTTTTTCAAGACCTAATTTTTCTGAAATTTTTGCTACGATATCTGCTTTCGTCATTTTCTTGCGTGTTAAATTTTATGTGTATTTTTTTGAGTGTGCAAATATATGAATTAAAAAAATACAAATTCAAACATAATGAACTAAAATTTAACCAGATAATGATTTATTTTTACAGCTTTAATTATTCATATGAATTTTTCAACTAAAATTATCGGTTGGTATCAGCAAAATTGTAGAGACTTACCATGGCGAAATACCAATGATGCTTACAAAATTTGGCTTTCAGAAATTATTTTGCAGCAAACAAGAGTGAGCCAAGGATTGCCGTATTATATAAATTTTGTAACTGCTTTTCCTACCGTAAATGATTTAGCAAATGCCGATGAACAACAAGTTTTGAAGCTTTGGCAAGGACTTGGATACTATTCTCGTGCCAGAAATTTACATTTTACTGCTAAATTAGTTGTAGAAAACCATAATGGTATTTTTCCAACTACTTACGACGAATTAATAAAATTAAAAGGAATTGGAACATATACTGCGGCAGCAATTGCCTCTTTTTCGGCAAACGAAGCGGTTGCGGTTGTAGATGGCAATGTTTTTAGAGTATTATCGCGAGTTTTTAATGTTAATTATGACATTTCATTAAATACAACTAAAAAATATTTTATCGAATTGGCTCAAAAATTACTTTCTACAACGCAACCAAATCTTCATAATCAGGCAATAATGGAATTTGGAGCTTTACAATGTGTGCCTAAAAGTCCAAATTGTTTAGATTGTGTTTTTAACGACAGTTGTGAAGCATACAAACTCAAAATAGTTTCGGAATTACCTGTAAAACTTAAAAAAAATAAAATTACGAAGCGATTTTTGAATTACGTTTTAATTCATGATGCCTATGGGAACTATATTATGAATAAGCGAACTGAAAACGGAATTTGGAAAAATTTATATGAATTTCCTTGTGTGGAATCTGAAAATGAGATGGATGAATCCGAATTGTTTCTTCAATTAAAAGAATTATATAACATTAAAAATTTTGAACATTATGATGCTTTTGACGTGTTGCATAAGTTATCGCATCAGCATTTAAACATTAAATTTTACAGAATAGAAACCGAAGAAATATTGAAAAACAGCTATACTTTTTCAGATGTAAAGCAATTGCCTGTTCCAATTGTATTGCATAATTTTATAGAAAAAATTGGTATATAAATAATATTTAGTATTTTTGATAAAAACATATAAGCCATGAACGGTACTTTAAACAAGGTTATTCTAATCGGGCACTTAGGTGACGAGGTAAAAATGCATTATTTTGATGCGCAAAGTTGTATTGGAAGGTTTCCTTTGGCAACAAATGAAGTGTATATTAACAAATCTACAGGAGAAAAAATCACTTCTACAGAATGGCATAATATAGTAGTGCGAAATAAAGCGGCTGAATTATGTGAAAAATACCTTTCAAAAGGAGATAAAATATATATTGAAGGTAGAATAAAATCACGTCAATGGACAGCTGAAGACGGTACTACTAAATATACCACTGAAATTCAAGTTACAGAATTTACGTTCCTAAACACCAAAAAAGATTCAGATTTATCTAAAGCACCAACTTCAAATCCGCCAAGTTCAAAAGATGTGGATTTTGATTCGTTAGATTAAATCTTCTATAGAGAATAGAATATAGAAAATAGATTGTACTTTTCTTAAACACACAAAAATGAAAACCCGCCTTATTTTTAGCTTACTTTGTCTTTCTTTACTTTCTTGTGGTGATGACAAAATGCCCAAACCAACAGGACAATTAAGTTTGGAATATCCGCCAGCAAAATACTTGAAGTTTTCCAATTCTTGTGGTTTCGATTTTGATAAAAACGAATTGGGAGAAGTAAAAGCTACTTCAAATTGTGGACTGGAAATTCATTATCCAAAAATGAAAGCTACGGTGTATTTAACATATAAACCTGTTCAAAATAATTTAGAGAAATTACTAATCGACGCTCAAAAATTAACGTACGAACACGCTATAAAAGCAAATGATATTGCAGAGCAACCCTATGTAAATGCTTATAGTAAAGTATACGGAATGTTTTATCAGGTAGGCGGAAATGCTGCAACAAATGCTCAGTTTTACGCTACAGATAGTACAAAAAATTTCGTTACAGCCAGTATGTATTTTTATTCTAAGCCAAATTTTGATTCTATACTTCCAGCAGCGGATTATATTAAAAATGATATGAGAAAAATTATAGAATCTATTAAATGGAAATAGTTTTTATTTTTTGTAAAAATTCATATTAAAAATCTTTTCAATTTATTATATTTGGGACAACTTAACTAAATAATTATCCCTTTGAAAAAGATTTTATTTTTACTTACACTTTTATCACTTTCTGCAGTTGTTGCACAAGAAAAAAAATACCAAAGTTTATTTTGGGAAATTTCGGGTAACGGATTAACCAAAAAATCCTATATGTATGGAACCATGCATGTTTCAGACAAGGTTTCTTTTCATTTGTCTGATTCATTTTTTGAAAAATTAATGGCTTCAGATTTTATTGCAAACGAGAGTGAACCAAATACTTGGACAGAATTATACGATTTGTATGGATTTTATCAATCTACTCAAACAAGAAGAAATTTCTACACTAATTTTTATACTTCACCTATAGAAAAAGACTATTTATATTCTCTTTTCAGAGGTTCAAATTACAATTTAATTGGATTATTATCTCGAACCAATCAAGCCAATCAAGAATTTCAGGAGGAAACCTATTTGGATATGTTCATTTATAGAACGGGAAAAAAATATGGTAAAAAGACATTAGGATTAGAAAACGTTAAATCTACTACACTAAATATCGAAAAAGCTGAGGCGGAAATGGATAGAAGCGAAGTGGATGAAAACAAACAAGCTATTTTAAAACTATTAAAAAAGCGTTCTTATGCCGAGGTTTTAAGAGACGCATATCGTGAAAAAGATTTAGATTTATTGGATACGCTAAACATGCTTTCCTCTCCAAAATTATACAACAAAGCCATGCTTTTTGATAGAAATGAAATTATGTCTGCAAGTATGGATTCTATTATGAAAACAGGAAGTTTGTTTGCTGCAGTTGGTGCCGCACATTTACCTGGAAAAAATGGAATGATTGAAATGTTACGAAGAAAAGGATATACTGTAACGCCAATATTTTCTGATTATACTGAAAAAGGAAAAAAAATAAAGAAACAAATTGAAGAGTATTTTGTAAAGCCGGTTTTTGAAATAAACACAACAGCCGATGAAATGATTTCTTTGCCTTTGTTTCCTTTGGTTCTAAAAAATGGCGAAAATTTAGAGTCTCCAGATTTAGGAAACGGTGGCTATATTAATGTTAAACGTATGTTGCTGAAGGATTTTATTAGCAAAAAAGACGAAAAATTCAATCATAAAGCGCTTGATAGTTTATTTTTTGAAAATATTCCAGGTGAAATTTTAGAGAAAAAGACATATCAAGAAAAAAATAATTTTGTGTATGATATCAAAAGCAAAACTAAAACGGGTAAAAACGAAAGATATAGATATTATATAACACCACTTGAAATTATTGCTGTAATTATGAGTGGAGAAGGCGATTATGTTAGAAAATATGAAGATGAGGTATACAATAATATAAAAATTAAATCGTACAAACAAGAATCGATACCAGTAGTGCCAAACAAACAAAACTTTAAAGTTACGGTTCCGTCATACTACTCATTTGTTGGTAATAAAAAAGATAATAAAAGACTGGAAGACACAGAGATTTATGCGTTTGACGAACAAGAAAACGCACATTATTTTGTTATAGAAAGCACCATAATGGATTATGAAAATTTAGAGGATTCTGAATATGAATTGAAAAGAATGCATTACGAATTTTATGCGGTTCACGAGTTGGATTCTATGCAAACAAGTTTTGATAAAAATAAATTTGAAGTTACATCGCAAACAAAATTAAAAGATAAAAATATATATCTAAAATCGGCCTTAAAAGGAAATAAATATTATTTATTGGGAACTGTAAATGCTTCAAAAAATAAAGTTGATACTTTTTTTAACTCATTCGAAATTACAAAAGCAAAAGAAGATATTGTTTATAAAACATTTAAAGATTCTACAGCTCATTTTTCTGTAGAAATTCCGAAACAAGAAAACGAATATTTAGATTTTAAATTTGAAAGAAAAAATAGGTATAAAGAAGATAATAAAACCAATCATTTTGAAGTAAAATACAAATCTTTTGATATTTTTTCACCAAACAAAAGCAATATACAAATTACGTATTCGCAACCACATAGGTATGAAAGTTATGCGGTTTTAGACACACTTTTTAATCAAATTAAGAAAAATATTGCAGTAGATTTTGAATATAAAAATTATACCGATAGCAATGAATTTAATTATTCTGACAGTGCCGTTGTAGTCGATTCTGTAGCAACAGAAGCCGTTAGTTTTAATTCTGTAGCAAACACTATTGATACAAATGAAAAGGATAAATTTAATCCGTTAGATTACAAATCAACTACTTGGGATAAAACATTGGCTTTAACATCGAACCAAAAGTTAGATTTGGTTAATGAAAAATTTACTAAAGATCCAGTTAATGATTTTTATGTGTACGAAGTTTTGGCTACAAAACCTAAAAGCACACAAGCAATTAAATATAAAATTGTGCTCAAAAAAGGCGAATATTATACGCTCACAACTTTAGTTGATAAAAATTACAATAACGATAATCCTTTTATTGAAAAAGTATTCAATTCGTTTAAAGTAGATGATGCTTCCATAACATCAAGAACCTTTTTTGAAAATAAATTCAGCATTTTTGAAGAAGATTTAAATAGCGAACACGATAGTATACGCTATTCGGCAATAAAATCATTTAACAATTTAACTATTGAAGAATCAGATTTTTCAAAAATTAAAAACTTATTAGAAAATTTCGAATTTAGAAAAGAAGAAATGGATTTTAAAGGTGAATTATTTGAAAGCATTGGATCTTTAAAATCTTCAGAAGTACTTCCATTTTTAGAACAAGCGTATAAAAAACAAGACGTTTCAACACAAACACAATTTTCAATTTTACGTGCTTTGGCTTTACAAAAAAGCAAAGTGGCATATAAAAAAATTGCCGAATTATTAGATTATGATTTACCAATTTCGGAAAATTATGTAATTTCTGGTTTGTTTAATTTATTTATGGCAGACCTTGAAAATGCTCAAGTTTTATATCCAAATATTTTAGAATATTATAGTATAAATGAGTTTCACGAGCCAATAGTTGAGTTTGTTCAAGTGTTGTTAAATTCTGAAAAAGTAACGGATAAAAAATTAAAGTCATACAAAAAAATGCTACTAACCAATGCGAAATTAGAATACAAACGATTGGTAAGTTGGAAATTTGAAGATGAAGCCAGCGATGATGATGACGAATATAATTATGATGACGAAAATGGCGCACCTGTGGAAGCTCTAAATAGTTATTTATCTATTTTATATTCATTTAAAAATGAAAAAGATATGCGTCAATTGTATGAGAAAGCAGAAAAATTAAATATTGACGATTTAAATGTAGCTATTGCTAATCGCGAATTAGCCAGAAATAAAAAATTAGATAAACGTGTATTAGATAAATTAATTAGCAATCCAAAAACAAAATACACGGCGTTGCAAATGTTGTATCACAATAAACAAACAGAAGAATTAGCAACGTTTAGTAAAGATAGTATTGTGATGAATGCCATTCATTATTATGAAGATTTTGACAAAAAAAATGATTCTATAGTGTTATTGGATGAAAAAATAGTTACTCATAATGATAAAAAAATAGCTTATTTCTTTTATAAGAAAATTAATATAGAAGCTGATTCGTATGGTAAAAATACTGAAAAGTTAACCGCTATTGCTTTTGTTTATGATGAAAAAAATCAACTAAACCTAAAAGCTTTTAGAAGATTTGATGACGAAAAAATTATTGATGATAAAGAAATTGATCAGAAAATAAAAACTATGATTAATGAATCGCTAAATGACAATCATTTGAGAGTAAATTTTTCAAGTAATCCAGCAGAAGACAATTACGAAGAAGAGGAATATTACGAAGAATAAATGTTAAAAACCAAAAAGGAAATAGTATATATTATTTTGGTAGGTATTTTTATTACAAATGCCATAACTGCAGAACTTATTGGGGGGAAATTAATTCAAATTGGTCCTTTTGTATTAAGTATGGGTATTTTGCCTTGGCCAATAGTATTTATTACTACCGATTTAATTAATGAATATTTTGGAAAACAAGGTGTGAAAAGACTCAGTTATATCACAGCAGGTTTAATTGCCTACTGTTTTGTAATTTTATTTTTTTCGATGAAAATTCCTGAAGCAAAAGGCATCAGTCCGGTTTCTAATGCAGAATTTACAGCTGTATTTGGTCAAAGTAATTTAATTATTGTAGGTTCTATTCTTGCGTTTTTAGTGGCGCAGTTTTTGGACGTCACGCTTTTTAGTTATTTTAAAAAGAAAACCGGAGAAAAAATGATTTGGTTACGAAGCACAGGTTCTACTGTGATTTCACAATTAATTGATTCTTTTATAGTAGGAGGAATTGCTTTTTATTTACCCGGAATTTGGAATACCAAACAATATGTAGAATATTCTTTTACGGGTTATACATTTAAATTAATCATTGCGATTTGCTTAACACCGCTAATTTATTTAGGTCATTTTTTAATTGAAACCTACATTCATAACAACGAAAAACCAATAGTAAATGACTAAGAAACGTTGCGCTTGGTGCGAAAAAACCGATTTATACAAAGACTATCACGATAACGAATGGGGAAAACCTGTTTACGATGATGCCACATTATTTGAGTTTTTAATATTAGAAACGTTTCAAGCGGGACTAAGTTGGTATACGGTTTTAGTAAAACGAGATAATTTCAGAAAAGCATTTGCAGGTTTTGATGTGCAAAAAGTTGCTAAATTTACCGATGCCAAATTGCAAGTTTTAGCTGAAGATGCTGGAATAATTAGAAACAAGTTGAAAATAAAAGCTGCAGTAACAAATGCACACGCTTTCATAAAAGTTCAAGAAGAATTTGGAAGTTTTTCTAAATATATTTGGGGTTTTGTAGACAACAAACCAATTGATAACCATCCAAAAACATTAAGTGAAGTAACAGCAACCACAGAAATTTCGGATAAGTTAAGCAAAGACTTAAAAAAACGTGGTTTCAAATTTGTAGGTTCTACAGTTGTTTACGCACATATGCAAGCCACAGGAATGGTAAACGACCACGTTGCAGATTGTTGGGTGAGAGGTTAGTAATCAGTGTTCAGTTTTTAGTATTCAGTAAAAAACAGTATTAAATTAAAATATAAGTATTTACAGTAAATCGTAAATCCTAAATCAAAAATCGTAAATAAAATGGATCCACTTCACGGCATAACATTAAAAACAATACTCGAGAAATTAGTCGAGTATTATGGTTTTGATACGCTTGGCGAATTGATAAAAATAAAATGTTTTAATGAAAATCCTTCTTTAAAGTCGAGTTTAACTTTTTTAAGAAAAACAGAATGGGCTCGAAAAAAAGTAGAAGAATTATATGTGAGAAGTTTAAAAAAGTTTGACGCAAGATAAATTTGTGTTCAAAATAAAACTCTGCGTTGCTCTGTGTTTCTTAGTGTGTCTCTCCGTAATATCTAACTTTTCAAAATTGCTAAAAACTCTTCTCTTTCAATTTCTATACAACCTAAACTTTCTAAATGATTATTATGTACTTGGCAATCTAAAAGTTTATAGTTAGCCAATTCTAATTGTTTTGCCAAATGAATAAAAGCTACTTTACTAGCATTGGGTACTTTTGAAAACATACTTTCACCGCAAAACACATCGCCTAAATCAATTCCGTATAAACCGCCTACTAATTCGTTATTTTGCCAAACTTCTACGCTTTTGGCAAAACCTAGTTCATTTAGTTTGCAGTATGCTTCTACAATTTCATTAGAAATCCATGTGCCGTCTTGGTTTTTTCTTGGTGACTTTTGACAGTTAGAAATTACCGCTCTAAAATTTGTATTAAAAGTAACTTGAAATTCATTTCGAATTATTACTTTTTTCATGCTTTTCGTAATTCTTAAATTTTCGAAAAACAACACCATTCTTTCTTTTGGACACCACCAAAGTTTTGGTTCGTCAGAATCATACCAAGGGAAAATCCCATTTTGGTATGCTAAAAGTAATCTTTCTGGAGATAAATCACCACCAACAGCAATAATCCCTTCAGGAGATGTTTCTGAATAAGGTGGAAAATAAAGTTCAGATGTTAAAAAATACATATTTTTAAGAAATTCCAATTTTTTAAATTTCAAAGTGCAATAAAAATTCCAAATTCCAAAATGAAAACAATTGGAATTTGGAATTTAAATTTTAGAATTTACTTTTAATCGAAGATTAAAAAGGTAAATCGTCGTGTTCTTCTTCTTTAAAGTCGGTTGCTGGCGCAAATGCTTCAGCAGCAGGCATTGGAGGCATATCTGGAGCACTTGCAGGCGCTGCATTTGATAATCTTTCTATTCTCCAACCTGTAATAGTGTTAAAATGTTTTACTTCTCCTTGTGGAGACGTCCATTCTCTACCTCTTAAATTGATAGATACTTTTACTTGCTCGCCAACTTGGTACGAATTTAAATCGTCCACTTTTGCTTGTTGAAATTCAACCGAAATATGTTGTGGATACTGCTCTTCAGTAGTAACAACTAATTCTCTTTTTTTAAATGAAGCACTTACATCTTGTGTAGCTCCAATTACTTTAATTTTTCCAATAACTTCCATAACTCTAATAATTTATTTTTGTGCTAATAACAATTTCCAAGCGTTTAAAACCTGATTATTGTCTAAATATTCTTTTGCTTTTTTAAATTTTGTATTAAAATCGTCTGAACTTAAAACCGCTTTTACTTCAAAATTTTCTTTTACAAATATAGTAATTTCTTCTTCATTTGGAATAGCTTCTATATTTCCTAATTTTCCTAAATCATTTCCATTAAAATAGCCACTTTCTTTGATGAAACCTGGTATCATATCTACACCAATTCCTAAAGTAGTTAATGGTTTTTCCACTTCAAACAAACCTTC
>NZ_JAGNYF010000007.1 GCF_017985075.1 Flavobacterium sp. | reverse complement strand
TATCAAAAATGTGAAACAAAACCACCTTATGTTTATTATGCTTTAAATGCTGCAAAGCACTAAATAGTTTTTCATTATCTTCGTCGATAAACATATCTGTAAACAAAATAATCATCGAACGACGATGTACTTTTTCTGCAATTTGATGGAGAAATGTAATCGTATCTGTTTTTTTAGATTCTTTTGAGTCGTTTAATATGTTTTCAAACTGATTTAAAATCATTCTGTGATGGCGTTCACTTCCTTTTTCTGATGCATAATATTCATACGTATCAGAATATACAGAAACTCCTACTGCATCGCGCTGTTTCTTTAATAAATTCATCAAAACAGCCGCTGCTAAAATTGAAAATCCTATTTTATTTTCGGAAAAATTTTGATTCGATTTTAATTTTGGATAATGCATCGATGAAGAATTATCGATAATTAAATGACATCGTAAATTGGTTTCTTCTTCATACTTTTTCGTATATAATCGGTCTGTTTTGGCAAACAACTTCCAATCTATATGTTTGGTGCTTTCGCCCTGATTATAAATTTTATGCTCAGCAAATTCGGCGGAAAAGCCATGAAATGGACTTTTATGCATTCCAGAAATAAAGCCTTCAACTATTTGATTAGCCAAAAGTTCTAAATTTTTAAATTGGGATATTTTTTCGAGTTGCGATTCTAAATTCATATCGTAAATATATGAAAAGATTTTAAATTCTTTATGGAAATTTATGGGTAAAAAAAAGGCTCAACCTCCGTTGAACCTTTACTAATAAATTTATTTTATCACTTATAGCAATGCGTCAATTGCGTCAGTATAGGTTTTTTTAGGAGCTACTCCTACTTGTCTTCCAACTACTTCTCCGTTTTGAAACACCAATACTGTTGGAATATTTCTTACACCATATTTTGCAGCAAATTCTTGATTTGCATCAACATCTACTTTACCAACTAGTGCTTTTCCTTCATATTCTGTAGCTACTTCATCAATAACTGGCCCAACCATTCTGCAAGGTCCACACCAAGCTGCCCAAAAATCTACTACTACTGGTTTGTCTGATTTTAATACTACTTCCTCAAAAGTAGCATCTGTAATTGCTAATGCCATATTTTTATATTTATTTTTTTTATACTGTAATTATTATACTGCGAAAGTAGAAAATATATTTAAGCTTTGAAAAAAATTATGATTTCTTTTACCTATTTAAAGATTAGTAAAATCAATTTATAGGTTTTTTAACACTGCAAGCAACAAATCGCCTTTTAATCTTTTTGTGTAATTTGGATTGATATACATAAATTCTATTTCTGCGTTTTCATTAAGAACATAAACGGTTGGAACAGGCAAAAAACCTGGATTTTTGCCTTCAGAATATTTTTCTAATTTTGGTTTTTCCCTTTTAAAAGCAACCCCTAACGCCTGAGAAAACGCTCCATCATTATCGGAAAATAATTGATAATTTAATTTATCTTCTGTTGTAGTTTCTTTTAAAAACTTTGGCGAATCTGGACTAATAGCTACAATTTGGTAGCCCAATTCAATAATTTGACTTTCAATTTCTTGCATATCCATAAGTTGTGCGTTACAATACGGGCACCAACCCCCTCGATAAAGTATTAAAACTGTTTTTTTATTAAATATTTCTGAAGTTGAAACCAACTGATTATCAACAGACATTAAATTTTGTTTTGGAATTTTTTCTCCAATTAATAATGGCGATATTGCGTCAGAAGTTTCAGCAATTTGAGCAAAACTGATTCCCGTAAAAGACAGCAAAATAAATAGTATTTTTTTCATAAGTCGTATAAGTTAAAAAGCAAATTTGAGCATTATTAACGTTTTGAAGCTTGGCGAAGTGGCGGATTTAGAAGCACTTACTTTCAATTTAGCACTAATGTTTATTAGAATTCTGTACGTTCAATTTAGCACTGAACCCGCCATTTTGCCAAACGGCTGTTGTGCGATGTATTTTTTATTTATTTTCTGTTTCCAGTTTTTTGATTAAGATTTCTGCTTTTGATTTCTTTTGGTTTACAATAATTAATTGACTTTTGTCTTCTAAAAGAATTTTATAATTGAAGTCATTTTCTGAATTGAATTTCCAATTATTAAGTTCTTTAAATTCTTTCTTTATTAGATTTAATTTTTCTTTGTTATTTTTTGATATAATTATCAATTTTGTTAGCGATGTTTTTTTCATTTTTTCAATTGAACTTTCAGTAATTTCAGTTTCATAATTTGCACTTGAACAATAACGATATTTTTGGTCAATAATGTCAAAATATTTTTCATCTTCAGAAATTACATACCTGTAAGCCATAATGTTATCAAGTTCATTTATCCAATTAGGAAAATTCTCTTCATATTGTTTGATGTAATTATCAATAAAATTTTTGTCAATTGGTTTTCTTTGAGAGATATACTCATTTACTAATGGATAAATTTGTTTCGCCATTAAATTAATATATTTTCGATTATACCATTCACCTGCATCTATTTTCCCGTCAAGTTTTTCAAATACATAACCATTTCCTAATGAAGTTGCTAAAACTTCGTTCAAAAGTTGGTAGGCATAATTACTTGATTTTGATTTGTTTTCATTGAAGTTTTTATCAATTTCAGTTTTTACTTCAAGCGATTGTTCATTATAAATAATGTGAAAAATTTCGTGTAGCATAACACTAAATAAATCTTTATAATCTTTTAAGTTTGTTTGAATTGCACTTATAAAATTGTTGTAGAATGCTTGAGCTGTAAATCCTTGAGAGTATGGTAATGGATAGAATGCGATTTTAAAGGGAATTGAATTATCCCAACTCGAATTATAAAAAACTAAACCAGTTTCAAAATAGTTTTCTATTTTGTTTTCGATAGAATATTTTGAAATATCTAAAATTTGTTGTTCAAACTTTTCTTTATTTGGGTCATAAATTAGTTCGTTATATATTGGTTTGAACTCTGTAATTATTTCAGTTAGTTCGTTCAAAGTTTTGTTAGTAACAATTCCTATTGAACGGAGTTTAAAATCTTTTAGGTTTTCGGTTTCGATTAAGTTTTTTTTCAAAATATCTCTAGTTTGCATAGGAATTTTTGAGCCGTTTGGAAACTCTTCAAATTCATAACTATAATCGATTGACAGTTTATCAAATTTTGTGATTAAGTTTTTATACTTTTCTGTATTGTATATTGATTTGTTAAATTCAGTTTTAAAAACATTTTCAGGATAGTTTTCAGATAAGTTTTGAATAAAAACAAAAACGGCTAATTGTTCCGAATATTTTATTTCAAAAGTTGGTTTTTGGGCAAATGTCAAACTTGAAATGACACAAAAGATAAAAGTTAAAATTCTGTTTTTCATTCTGTTTCGGTTTTTTGGTAATATATCGCACAACTACAAAATATGTTAAGTAAATTACAAAATTTGAATTTAATTTTACCAAAAATCTAATTCAATTTAAAATTGACTTGCATTTTTTCCAATCCTTCCAACAAATCTTTAGAAATATTAATTTTTAGTTTTCTACTTGGCATTTCTAACTTGTTTTTTATAATAGTTTCTTCAATTTCTTCCATTTGATTTTCTATTATAATTTCAGCGTTATTTTCTACCTCATCCTCTATTTCAATGAGATTTTCTTCTTGAATTTCGTCATCAATTTCAATTTCTCGCTTAACAAATCGTTTCACTTTTTCTAATTCTAACAATTCAAATGTTACATTAAAATCCCCTTGATGAATGGAGAAAAGTTCGTTTAATTTCGAAATTAATTGTTCTTTTAACTCTTCAACAGGCAACTGAATGGTTAATTTTTTTGCAAAATCAGGCAAAACATCTTGTAAACTCTGAAGATGTGAAAAATTAATTCTTGGCTCTGATTTTTTTCCGGTATCTTTATTTGTCCAGCCTTCTTTCACGAAAATTTTAACGAATACAAACTGATTTGCAACCAAATAATGGCGGAATTTTAGGTATTCCTCATTAAAAATTCGGAATTCAAAACTTTCTTCGTACCCTTCAATATTAAACGTTGCCCAACCTTTATTTTGTTGCGTGGTACGATGTTGCACATTGGACACAATTCCTCCAAATGATAAATTTTTACCAACTAAAGGCTCTAAATTATGTAATGCTTGCAACTTGGTATTGCAGAAATATTTCATTTCAAATTTATAATCGTCCAATGGATGCCCTGAAATATAAATTCCTACAACTTCTTTTTCACGAGATAATTTTTCTAAGGTATTCCATTCTTCACAAGGCGGCACAATTGGTTCGGCAATTTGCACGTCGGATGCATCACCAAACAAACTTACTTGAGAAGAGTTTTCGTTTTCTTGAAACTTCGCTCCAAAACGAATGGCTTTTTCCAAAAAGGAACTATTATCCCCATCCGTATGGAAATACTGAGCCCGATGTGTATCTCCAAACTCATCAAAACCACCTGCTAAGGCTAAATTTTCGAATGCTTTTTTATTTGCCGCACGCAAATCTATTCGCTTTGCTAAATCAAAAATAGACTTAAAACGGCCTTCTTTTCGCACTTCAACTATTGTTTTTACTGCGTTTTCTCCAACGCCTTTAATTGCTCCCATTCCGAAGCGAATAGCATTATTATCGTTTACGGTAAACTTATAGAATGATTCATTGACATCTGGACCTAAAACCTCTAAGCCCATTCGCTTGCATTCTTCCATAAAAAAGGAAACCGATTTGATATCGTTCATATTGTTTGAAAGCACAGCCGCCATATATTCTGCAGGATAATGTGCTTTTAAATAGGCAGTTTGATAAGCAATCCAAGCATAACAAGTAGAGTGCGATTTATTGAATGCATAACTTGCAAATGCTTCCCAGTCTTTCCAAATTTTCTCTAATATTTTAGCGTTGTGTCCTTTTTCTTCTGCTTGCGCGATGAATTTAGGCTTCATTTTATCCAAGACGGGCTTGTCTTTTTTACCCATTGCTTTACGAAGTACGTCGGCATCACCTTTAGTAAAACCGGCTAAAGATTGAGACAAAAGCATTACTTGCTCTTGATATACTGTAATTCCATAGGTTTCTGCTAAATATTCTTCGCAAGCATCTAAATCATATGCAATAGGCTCTAAACCATTTTTTCTTCGAACAAAAGAAGGAATATATTCTAACGGACCTGGTCGATATAATGCATTCATCGCAATTAAATCTCCAAAAACCGTTGGTTTTAAATCTTTTAAATACTTTTGCATTCCTGGCGATTCGTATTGAAAAATACCTACCGTTTCACCACGTTGGAATAATTCGTATGTTTTTTTATCGTCAATTGGAAAGGTATCGGGATCTAAATCGATATTTCGTTTGTATTTTACGAGCTTAACTGTATCTTTTATTAGTGTTAAGGTTTTTAAACCTAAGAAGTCCATTTTTAACAAACCTGCACTTTCAGCTACTGCATTATCAAACTGGGTAACATATAAATCCGAATCTTTTGCTGTGGTTACAGGTACGAAATTGGTAATATCATCTGGAGTAATAATTACACCGCATGCGTGAATTCCTGTATTTCGGAGCGAGCCTTCTAATATTTTTGCTTGTTGAATCGTCTCTCCAGAAAGTTCGCCTTGATTGGCAATTTCGATTAATTCTTTTACGCGGTCAAATTCATCTGAACGAACGGCTTTTTTAACATCTTCTTCTTTTTCGGATAGAAATCGTGCTAAATTCCATTTTCCAGGCATCATAGCTGGAATTAATTTCGCAATTCTATCGGCTTCGAATAAAGGCAAATCTAAAACTCGAGCTGTATCTCGAATAGCTGATTTCGTAGCCATTTTACCATACGTGATAATTTGTGCGACTTGATTAGAACCGTATTTTTTAATTACATAATCCATTACTCTACCACGACCTTCATCGTCAAAATCGATATCAATATCGGGCATCGATACACGGTCGGGATTTAAAAAACGCTCAAAAAGTAAATTATATAATAAAGGATCAATATTCGTAATCCACAAACAATACGCAACAACTGAACCCGCTGCAGAACCACGACCTGGACCAACCGAAACGTCCATTTTTCGGGCTTCGGCGATAAAATCTTGTACAATTAAAAAATAGCCCGGATAACCTGAATTACTTATTGTTAATAGTTCGAAATCAATACGTTCTCTGATTTCATTTGTGATTTCACCATAACGTTTTTTGGCTCCTTCATAGGTTAAATATCTTAAATAAGCATTTTCACCTCGAACACCTTTATCATCTATATCTTCTGGTACTTGAAATTCGTTTGGAATATCAAATTTTGGAAGTAATACATCTCGCGAAAGCGAATATATTTCAATTTTGTCTACAATTTCTTGAACATTACTAATGGCTTCAGGAGTTTGTGGAAACAAACTTTTCATATCATTTGTTGACTTGAAATAATATTCCTGATTGGGTAATCCAAAACGATATCCGCGACCACGTCCAATTGGTGTGGCTTGTTTTTCACCCTCTTTTACACATAATAAAATATCGTGTGCGTTGGCATCTTCTTTATTGATGTAAAACGTGTTGTTTGTAGCAATTAGCTTTACATTATGTTTTTTAGAAAATTGAATTAACGTAGTATTTACCGCTTTTTCATCCTCCTGATTATGATTCATTAATTCGATATATAAATCATCACCAAATTGCTCTTTCCACCATAATAAGGCTTCTTCAGCTTGATTTTCTCCAACATTAAGAATTTTATTTGGCACTTCACCATATAAACTTCCTGTTAAAACAATAAGTTCTTCTTTATATAGTTTGATTAATTCTTTATCAATACGAGGCACGTAATAAAAACCATCTGTATAGGCTTTTGAAGACAACTTCGCTAAATTATGATATCCTTTTTTATTCTTTGCTAAGAAAACAACTTGATATCCGTTGTCTTTGTTCGATTTATCTTTGTGATTGTTACAAACAAAAAATTCGCAACCCACAATTGGTTTAATGACAGTTTCTGTTGGTTGTTCACCAGCTTCAACTAATTCCTTGTTTTTGGCTTCCGCCGATTTATTATGATTTAGAATTCCGCTAACAAATTGAAAAGCACCCATCATATTACCAATATCTGTTAACGCAACAGCTGGCATTTTCTGCTTTATTGTATTTTCAATTAATTTAGGAATCGAAATGGTAGATTGCAAAACCGAAAACTGCGAATGATTGTGCAAATGCGCAAAGGCAACATCTGAAATATCTTCCAAATTTTCAGGTAAAATTTCAATATCTTTTGGAAGTTGTTGTTGTAATTTTTCTCTTAAAGTAGCTGAAGCCTGTTTTAAATTAACATGTTTTAATCCGATTGGTTTTACATCTGGATTATTAGTTTTGAATGCTATATAATATGCTTCAGAAACAGGTAATTCGTTTGAATTAAAATTTCCACGTTTTACTAATTCTAAAAAACAACGCGTTGTGGCTTCTACATCGGCAGTAGCATTATGAGCTTCTGCAAATTTTTCTTGAAATAAATATTCGTGTAATTCTGTTAAAGTAGGTAGTTTAAATTTTCCACCACGTCCGCCAGGTAATTTTAATAATAAAGCCGTAGTTTCAGTACAAGTATCTAAAATGGGCATTTTGGCTAAATCGGTTGCTATTCCAAATCGATGAAATTCGCAACCCATAATATTCACATCAAAACCTACATTTTGCCCTACAATATATTTGGCTTGAGATAAAGCAATATTAAATTTTTCAAGGATTTCACTTAATCCAAAACCTTCTTGATTGGCTAATTCTGTTGAAATTCCGTGAATTCTTTCTGCATCAAATGGAATGTTATATCCCTCTGGTTTTATTAAATAATCTTGATGTTCGATTAGGTTACCCATATCATCGTGTAATTGCCAAGCAATTTGCACACAACGAGGCCAATTGTTAGTATCTGTTATTGGAGCAGACCAACTTTTAGGTAATCCTGTGGTTTCGGTATCGAAGATTAAATACATAAATTATAAATTCCAAATTAATAAATTCCAAATCTCAAAACTATACTACATTTTAAAAAAGTGAAAGATTTCAAAAATACAATTTATCTTTTTTTATGGCAATTTTAGTTATTAACAAAAACAAAAAACCACTCCTAAATGAAGTGGTAATTAGTAATATATGTTTAAAATTTTTATAAAATTGGCACTTTATTAAAAATCCCTTTATTAAAATTTACTACTGTTCCTTGTTCGTCAACTGCATTAAATTTAAACGTTCCTGAATACAAGTTTCCTTCAATTTTTTCAATTTCAACTTCTCCATTACTTTTTGATACATTTAAAACAGTTACTGTTGCGTTAGCATTTCCACCATTAACTGTTATTACATCTCCGGGCTCATAACCTACTCCTCTACTTACAATGGTAGCTCCTGTAACAGCTCCTGAACTATTGGTTTGAATTTTTAATGTTAATCCATTTCCAGAACCTCCTGTTGTAGTTACATTGCTACCGTTTAAAGCTGCATATCCTGTACCAGGATTAGTAACGCCTTCTAATTTAAAAACAGGCCCTTCAATTAATGCCGTTTCATAGTATAACAATGATTGCTGATTGCTATATGAATATGTTGCATTTACACCTTGATTAGTAGTTCCTAAATAATGTGTACCAACTGTATTTGGCACTGTTATAGTAACCATTTCATTATCTTTATATGCATTTATTGTTATCGTTCCGCCTGGATTTGCAGTGATTTTTGTATCTGAAGCACGCCATGCAATATTATCTTTTTCACCTAAAAATGCTGGTAAATTAGTTTTAATATCATTTTCACACGATACTAACAGTATGACAAGGGCAACAATTTGAACTATTTTTTTCATTATACGTTTATTAAATAAGGAATTACAAATATATATTTTATTTTAATATTATTGATATTTGAAACAAAAAATCCGTCTTGAAAAAGACGGATTTTTTTAATTATTTTTTAAATTAACAACTTCTTGTTCTGTTAAAACTCTCCAATTTCCTCTTGGTAAATTCTTTTTGGTTAATCCTGCAAAAACCACTCGGTCTAATTTAATTACATTATATTTTAGGTGTTCAAAAATATTTCGTACCACTTTTACATTTGATGTTTTCATTTTTACACCGATTTCACTTTTAGCTTCTCCATCAATAAATGTTACTTCTTCTACATATACTTTATGCCCTTCAATAGTAACGCCACTTTGAATTTTTTCTAAATCTTCGTATTTTAAATTTTTATCCAAAGAAACTTGATAAATTTTAGAAGAACGTTGATTTGGTGTTGTAAATTTTCGAACCATATCTGGATCATTTGTAAACAACAATAAGCCTGTTGTAGTCTTATCCATTCTTCCAACAGGTTCTAATCGAACATTTGAAGGCGATTTGATTAATTGCAACACGTTGTTTGCGCCTTGGTCATTCTTCTCAGTAGAAAAATTCTTAGGTTTGTTTAATAGAATGTATTCTTTTTTCTCTGGCGTAATGTTCACACCATCGAAATTAACCACATCGGTTAATTTTACTTTGTGTCCCATTTCTGTAACCACTTCGCCGTTTACTTTTACATTTCCGCTTTGGATATAAATGTCGGCATCTCTACGACTACAAACTCCTGAATTTGCTACATATTTATTCAATCTGATTTCATCTTTATCAGATTTAATTTTAACCACTTGTTGTTTTGGCTTGTCTGTTCTATTGAACTTTGGAGCAGGTTTGTTTTCTGAAGAAAAAGATTTTCCTGATTCATTTTTTTTAAAATCTGGTTTTTTACTTTCCGAAACTTTACCGCTTCTTTTGGCTCCTGACGATTTTCTCATGCTATTATTTTTTTGCAAAGATAGTCAATTTAAGTGAGAAGTAAGAAATTGGCAGTACGAAGCCGATACACTATCGAATTAATAATAATTTTTGACCGTTTTCAATAACATCTGGTTTAATTAGAACGATACAAATTACTCCTGCTAAAAGAATTATTTTTAGCAAGAAATGAAGTTTAATATAATCTACTTTTCCTTCCGACTTCCATAATTTCAAAACAAAAATTAGAAGTAAAATATAACTTGAATAAAAATAAATGTCCATATAGCCTACATCAAACACATTAATAAGAAAATATACCGGAACGATTGTACACAATAACAATAATGAAATGATTTTTTTAGCAAAATTTTCACCAAAATTGACAGGTATGGTTTGATAATTATTAGATAAATCGCCTTCAATGTTTTCTAAATCTTTAATCATTTCACGAATCAATATGATTAGAAATAAAAATGTGGCGTGCGCAAAAATTACTTGATAAAAGTTTTTGAAATACAATAAAATTCCGAAAAAAGGCAAAACCGCCAATAACGAAGCTGTAATATTTCCAATAAAAAGTATTTTTTTTAGCTTGTGCGAATACAACCAAATACTAAAAATATAAACCGAAAAAAATAAAGCCGCTCGCCAAGAAACAAGTAAACCAAATACAGCCGAAAAGAAATTTAAAGTGAAATAAACTTGAAGTTGGGTTTTCTGACTGACTAATCTGTCTAAATAGGATTTTTTGGGACGATTGATGATGTCTTTTTTGGCATCGTAAAAATTATTAATAATATACCCCGAAGCAATGGCAAAAGTAGACGCCATTACTAAAAGAAATAATCTCCAATCTAAAATAATGTCTAACGCTCTTCTTTCTGGAGCTAAAATAAAAATAGCAGATAAATATTGTGCTAACGCAATTACAAATACATTGTACCCACGAGCCACAGAAAAGAAACTGAAGATTTTAGTAAGTACTAATTTAGAGTTGCGACTTAGCATTTGGGTAAAAGGTGTTGGGTGTGGGGTGTTGGGTGTTGGTTTTTCTCCTAAAACCTTATACCCTACTCCTTAAACCTATTTTAAAACTGATAAACCATTTCTAATTTATAGTCCTTTAAAGACTTTTTAGCTTTTTCGAAATCTTGTGTGAAGCCTAAAATATAGCCCCCGCCACCAGAACCACACAATTTTAAATAATAATCGTTGGTTTCAATTCCGTTTTGCCATATTTGGTGAAATTGTTCTGGAATCATAGGTTTGAAATTACTTAAAACTACTTTAGATAATTCTTTTGTGTTTTTAAATAATGCTTTCATGTCGCCTTGTAAGAAGTTTTCCACACAAGAATCGGTATATTTTATAAACTGAGATTTTAGCATTTTTCTAAAACCTTGGTCTTTTAAATTCTCCATAAAGATATTTACCATTGGAGCCGTTTCGCCAACAATTCCTGAATCTAACAAGAAAACTGCGCCTTTTCCAGTAGCCGATTGACTTGGAATTCCAGCAGCTTCAATATTATCTTTTGAATTGATAAGAATTGGTAAACTTAAGTAACTATTCAATGGATCTAAACCAGAACTTTTTCCGTGGAAAAAGGATTCCATATTAGAAAAAATTGATTTTAATTGCAATAACTTTTCTCTGGTTAAATTTTCTAAAACGGTAATTTTATTCGCCGCGTATTTATCGTAAATAGCAGCTACTAAAGCGCCACTACTTCCTACTCCGTACCCTTGTGGGATACTTGAATCAAAATACATTCCGTGGTTAACGTCGTTTTGTAATAACTCAATATTAAACGTTACTAAATCTGGTTGTTCCGTTTGTAATTGCTTTAAATAAGCAACGAATTTTACTAAACTTTGATTTGATTTTTTGGCATCTTCTGTCGGATTTTCATCGGACTTTAACGCACCTTTGTAAAAATTATAAGGTATTGAAAGTCCTTTAGAATCTTGAATGATCCCATATTCTCCGAAAAGTAATATTTTTGAGTAAAAAAGTGGTCCTTTCATAAATTTTATTCTTTTATTTTATTTGGGTTTTGTCTGGTATCAAATACCGAAACAATATAAACAATATTATTTTTAATAATAAAGAAAACAGACGTTTGCTTTGAAACTACACATTTTCTTAATCCTTCAAATTCAGAAATAGGAAACAATTCAGGATTTATTTGAATCAAATCTATATTTCTTTTTAATTCTTTTAAAAAATTATCGCTAATTCTTTCAGACCATTTTACTTTTAAATAATCTACAGTATTTCTTATTTCTTTTAAACTTCGTCCTGAGAATTCTAATTTTCTCATTTCCAACCTAATTCTTTTTTTACTTCTTCATAGGAATGAACTCGACCGTTTTTTATATCTTCTATACCTTCTTTAATTCCTTCTTTTGCAGAATTTGGTAAATCATCCCACCAATCTTTCTGCTCTTTTTGAAATATTTTCTGAATAGACTTTATTATTGAAGGATTTTCTGTTTCCTGCAATAACTTCATTAATTCTTTTTTTTCTAATTGAATATCCATTTTTTGATAGTATTAGTGTAAAGATATAAAATTATTTCAAATCTTGTGCACCATTTCCAATTTCATCACAAATGTACTGACCATTTTGACAATAGCCAACTAATTCGTGCTGAATAAATTGCAATACTTTTTCTTTTACATTTTCAGGATACAAAACGTGCACATTGGCACCTGCGTCTAACGTAAAACAAACCGGAGTTTGTGTTTCACTTCTAAACTTCCAAATTTTATTAATAATTTCTAATGTATTTGGTTTCATTAAGATAAAATATGGCATCGACGTCATCATCATAGCGTGTAATGTCAACGCTTCGCTTTCTACCAAACTCATAAATTCCGTTACATTTCCTGTTTCTAATAACGCAACAATTTTAGCAATATTATGATGTGCTTGTTCGAAACGTTGTTCGGCAAATGGATGGTTATGCATTAAATTATGTCCGACAGTACTTGAAACTTGCTTTTCGCCTTTATCTACTAATAAAATCGTATCCTGAAAATTATAAAAATTCGGATGAACATTTTCAAATGCAACTCCAAATAAGTCGGAACTATTTTTTATGGTTTCATTTTTTCCCCACGCAACAACGTTACCAATAATACTTCTGCAAGCACTTCCTGAACCTAATCTTGCCAAAAAAGAAGCTTTTGAATAAAAATAATCATCGGAAATTTCAGGTTTTAACGCCTTTTCTAAACTCATTATATTCATTGCAAGCGCTGCCATTCCTGAAGCTGAAGACGCAATCCCAGAACTATGTGGAAAAGTATTTTGGGTGTCAATTGTAAAATGATATTCTTTTAAATACGGGCAATATTTATAAATTCTTTCGAAAAACTTTTGAATTTTAGGTTTAAAATCTTCTTTTGGTTTTCCTTCAAATAACAAATCAAATGAAAAATCACGCTGTACTGAGTTTATCGAAGTATCCTTTTCAACTTTAGAAGAAATCGCAACCGACGTAATGGTTTTACAATTTTTTAAGGTAAAGCTAATTGATGGATTGGCTGGAATTTGATCACCATTTTCTTTTTTGCCCCAATACTTTACTAAAGCTATATTACTAGGCGCACTCCACGAAAAAGATGCCACATCTATTGAACTATAATTTGAAAGAATAAAATCAGTATCAGAATACATAAAAAATATTTTTAACAAAGATAGAAAAGGAAGTTGAAACTTGGCGGTTAGATATCAGAAGTTTTGAATATCTTTGAATAAAATTATCAAAATGAAAAAGTATTTAAGAATATCGTATTGCATAATTATTTGTTTGACCGTTGGTTTTTTCTCAGGAAAAATTACACAATCATCTATAACCACTTGGTATCCGACACTTATAAAACCTATATTTAATCCGCCAAATTGGGTTTTTGCGCCTGTTTGGACGTTACTTTACATTTTTATGGGAATTGCTGCAGGATTGATTTGGAATGAAATTGAAAAGAAACCAAAAGAAGTTAAAATAGCGTTACAATATTTTATTTTTCAATTGGGATTAAATGCGTTATGGTCTTATTTGTTTTTTGGGTTGCAAAATCTACTATTAGCCTCAATTGAAGTGATTTTATTATTGTTAGTTTTGATTGAATGTTACAAAATTTTTAAACCCATTCATTCCACAGCAGCCAAATTATTTATACCCTATATTGCTTGGGTTAGTTTTGCCTCGCTGTTAACGTTAAGTATTTTTTATTTAAATTAAATGTTCTCGGCAACGATAAAACCGCTTGTCCAAGCATTTTGAAAATTGAAGCCACCAGTTATGGCATCAATATTAACCACTTCACCAGCGAAAAAGACTTTTGGTAAAATTTTACTTTGCATCGTTTTAAAATTAATTTCTTTTAAATCGATACCGCCAGCGGTTACAAATTCTTCTTTAAACGTGCTTTTCCCGTTTACCTGAAATTCAGCTTGTGTTAGCTGATTGGCTAAGCTATTAATTTGCTTGTTGGTTACCTCAGCCCATTTATAATCTAAAGCAATGTCAGAAGCAGTTACGATATTTTCCCACAAACGTTTTGGAAAATCAAACGGACAAAATTTGCCAATTAGTTTTTTATTATTTTCTTCTTTAATTTCTTTTAATTGTTCGATGGCTTCATCAAAAGATACCTCATCCAACCAATTTACAAGCAGGGCAAAACAATATTTTTTATCAAACAATTCTCGAGCACCCCAAGCGGAAAGTCGTAAAATTCCAGGACCTGAAAGTCCCCAATGTGTAATTAACAAAGGTCCTGAAGCTGCTAATTTAGAATTTTTTATTTTGATGCTGGCTTGCGCCGAAAGTCCCATTAAATCTTTAATTCTTTTATCGGTAATATTGAATGTAAATAAGGAAGGAACAGGTTCGACAATTTGATGCCCCATTTGATGCATCATTTCCCAAATTTTAGGATTGCTTCCTGTGGCAACTACAATTTTTTCGGCCAGAAAAACATCATGTTGAGTTTCTATTTTCCATTGTTCATCCTTATTGAAATATAAAGATTGTACACTTTGTGAGGTAAATACTTTGATCCCCAATTTCTTTACATCTTTTTCGAAACAGTCAATTATCGTTTGAGAATCATCCGTAATTGGGAACATTCTTCCGTCTTCTTCAATTTTTAATTCGACACCTCTTTTTTCAAACCATTCTATCGTATCTCCAGAACAAAATTGCGAAAAAGGCCCTTTTAATTCTTTTTCACCACGCGGATAAAATTTGACTAAATCGTTTGGTACAAAACACGCGTGTGTGACATTGCAACGCCCACCACCAGAAATTTTAACCTTAGTTAAGCATTCTTTTCCTCTTTCGAGAATGGCCACACTAAGTTGCGGATGTTTTTCTGCAATATTTATTGCTGCAAAGAAACCGGCTGCCCCACCGCCTATAATTATGATGTTGAATTGTTGCATTTGAAGTTTTCTTTATTTAGTATTAAAGGTAAGAATTGTTACATGCTTATTTTTGATTAAAGACCTGACAGGTTTTTGAAACCTGTCAGGTCTGAAATTAATTTTTATAATTGACTAATTGACACATTTCCTAATTGGCACATTATTACAACGTCTCTTTCAACCATTTAAAAAACTCACCTTGCCAAACTAAAGCATTTTGAGGTTGTAGCACCCAGTGATTTTCATCAGGAAATAGCAAAAATTTACTTTTAATTCCTTTTAATTGTGCCGCTTGAAAAGCTTCTTGTCCTTGTCCTATTGGTACGCGGTAATCTTTTCCGCCTTGGATGATTAAAATAGGGGTATTCCAATTGTTTACCAATTTAATTGGATTGAATTCATTGTATGTTTTCTGTGCGATTTTATTATCTTTTTCCCAATAGGCGCCACCAGAATCCCAGTTTGTAAAGAATACTTCTTCTGTAGTTCCGTACATACTTTCTGTATTGAAAATGCCGCAATGCGAAATAAAAGTTTTAAATCTGTTTTTATGAATTCCGGCTAATTGAAATACCGAATAGCCGCCATAACTCGCACCAACAGCACCAATTCTGGTTTTATCTACATACGATTCTTTTGAAATATCGTCAATGGCTGATAAATAATCGTCCATTACTTGTCCGCCCCAATCTCCTGAAATTTGTTCGTTCCATTCTACACCGTGACCTGGCATACCTCTTCTATTTGGCGCTACAACAATATATCCTTGTGATGCCATAAGTTGGAAATTCCATCGGAAAGAATAATATTGCGTTAAGGCACTTTGAGGTCCTCCTTGACAATATAAAAGAGTTGGATATTTTTTTGTTTTATCGAAATTTGGTGGTAAAATTACCCAAACTAACATTTTTTTCCCATCAGTTGTGGTTATCCAACGTTTTTCGGAAGTACAGGTTGCAATTTTCGAATAAAACTCGTCATTTACGTGCGTAATTTGTTTCCAAGATTTCTTTTTTAAATCGTACGAAAACACTTCTGTTGCCCTATTATGAGTGGTTTTTGTTACTAAAACGGAATTTCCCGTAAAACCTATAATTCCGTTTACATCAAAATCGCCATCGGTAAGTTGTGTCACTACAGGAAACATTTTAGTTAACCCAACGTGATTTACTTCAAAAAGTTGTTTTGTTCCTAAAATCGGCGCAATAAAATAGACTTTATTTCCTTCTTTTGCCCAAACAAAGCTCTCAACAGTTCCGTCCCAATTGGCAGTTAAATTAACATCAAATCCTTGAACTCTTACGATAATATCATTTTTATCTGCTTCAAAACCGTCGCGTTTCATTTGCAACCAACTCAATTCGCCTCGAGGTGAAAAGGTTGGATGTGTATCGTAACCTAAATTTTTTTGTGTAAGATTTTTTGTGGTTTTTGTCGCTACATCGTACTCATATAAATCGGTATTTGTACTTGTTGCATAGGCTGTTCCGGCTTTTTTCTTACATACATAAATGATTTTACTTCCATCTGGTGACCAAACATAATCTTCATCACCACCAAATGGTTTTTGAGGTGCATCGTAAGGTTCATTTGGCATAATATCAATTGGCCCAAGTACTTTTTCGTTTGGTTTACCAAGTAATCCTACAAACAAATGATTGTGTGTACCATTATTCCAAGTATCCCAATGACGATAATCTAAACCTTCATATACTTGTGCTGATGTTTTTGTTAAACTTGGGTATAAGTCGGAACCTAATATTTTTTCAACTTTTACTTGTTGGACACTTATATATTCTTGTCCGTTTGGCGAAATACTTTTATCTGCAACTAAACCTTCAATTTTATCTAAAGCAACCGTATTTCCTCCTCCAACGGGTACGGAATAATATTTAGAAACTATTTTATTTTCTTGAATATTTGGCGTGCCCACTTTGTAAATTAGCGACTTTCCATCTTTAGAAATACCTATTGGTGTCACTCTACCTAATTGCCATAGCTTTTCTGGCGTCATCATTTGTTGCGCATTTGAACTCATACTTAGTACACTGAAAATGAGAAAAATATATTTTTTCATACTGTTAAAATTTAAAACGAGGTTAAAAGTAGCACTTTTTTGAAAAAATATAACTATTTTCACGGTCTAAAATAAAAATGAAAAATGAAAAACAATAAACTCTTTATATTAATTATCATTTCGCTTATTATTGGAGTTGGTTTAGGTGGAATTGTGCATTATCAGTTTCCTGAAGCCATTGACACCTTCTCAAAAAATATAAAATTACTTGGAACCATTTTTATACGATTGGTTCAAATGATAATTGCGCCCTTAGTGTTTTCTACTTTAGTAGTTGGAATTGCCAAAATGGGCGATATGAAAATGGTAGGACGCGTGGGTGGAAAAGCCATGGCTTGGTTTATTTCTGCTTCCTTAATTTCCTTATTATTAGGAATGGTTTTAGTGAATTTTTTCGAACCTGGAAAAGGAACCACTATTAAATTAGATGATGCTTCCAGTGCTTCTGAATTGTTAGAAAACTCAAAAGGATTTTCATTAGAAGAATTTGTAAAACATGTTATTCCAAAAAGTTTATTTGAAGCTTTAGCCACTAACGAAATTTTACAAATAGTAATTTTTTCTATCTTATTTGGTGTGGCTTTAGCGGCATTTAGTAAGAAAGAAGCCAAACCCATTCTTAAATTATTAGATTCGGTTTCACATGTCATCTTAAAAATGGTTACTTTTATTATGTGGACGGCACCATTAGGGGTTTTAGGTGCTGTAGCAAGTGCGATCGCAAAACACGGTTTTGAAGTATTTACGCTTTACGCAAAGTATTTAGGTGCGTTTTTAGTGGGAATTATTTCGCTTTGGGTAATTTTATTACTAGTAGGCTATGTTATTTTAGGAAAACGATTATTTGTATTGTTACAACGTATTAAAAGTCCTTTATTAATTGCCTTTTCTACTACAAGTTCTGAAGCTGTTTTTCCTAAAATGGTAGAAGAATTAGAACGTTTTGGGTGCCAACCAAAAATTGTGTCTTTCACATTGCCGCTAGGTTATTCTTTTAACCTTGACGGAAGTATGATGTACATGACGTTTGCCAGTATTTTTATTGCGCAAGTTTACGGTATAGAAATGAGTTTGCCTGAACAGCTTACGATGCTTTTGGTGTTGATGCTTACGAGTAAAGGGGTTGCAGGTGTGCCAAGAGCCTCGTTAATTGTAGTAGTGGCTACTTGTGCTATGTTTGGCATTCCGCCTGAAGGAATTGCTTTGATTTTGCCAATTGACCATTTTTGCGATATGGCCAGAAGTATGACGAATGTTTTAGGAAACGCGCTTTCAACAGCTGCAATTGACAAATGGGAATCTAAACACGAAACCTCACAAGAAATCGAGAGTTAATATTAACTCTTGCTAAAAAATAAAATTGAAACCCATGAAAATCATCATAGACCTACTTGAAAAATTAAAATTAAACGTAGTATTACAAGCCCAAGAAATTGATAAAGAATTTAAATGGACCCAACTATTTAATCCCGAATTTTACATAAACCTTGAATTAGGTGGTGTTCCTATCGGAATTTATATGGTTTTGTTTATTGTATTTGCCGAAACCGGTTTATTTATAGGATTTTTTCTTCCGGGTGATAGTTTATTATTTTTATCTGGAATTTATTGTGAAGCATTGGCGCAACCTTTAACTTTTTTACCACAAGGCTATTCGCCTGTTTTTGTGATTGCTACATTAATTGCACTTTCAGGTATAATTGGTAATATTTTCGGCTATTGGTTTGGTTCGGTGTATGGGAAAAATCTATACCAAAAAGAAGATGGTTTTTTCTTTAAGAAAAAATATTTGTACCACTCTGAAAGCTTCTTTCAAAAGCATGGCGGAATTGCTATCGTTTTTGCGAGATTTTTACCAATTGTAAGAACTTTTGTACCGATTATAGCTGGGATTGTTCACATGAAAAAAAGCAAATTCATGTTATATAATATTTTAAGTTCAATTTTATGGTCGTTTATTTTGGTGTATGCTGGGCATTATTTATATGGCTTATTTTTAGAAAAATTTGATGTTGATTTAAAACACCACATCGAAAAAATCATATTAATTTTAGTGGCTGTAACTACATTCCCTTTGGTAATGAAAGCAATTAAAGCGAGAAAATTGGGGAAAGCAGATGGTTCTAGGGATGTGTAAATGATGTATCATACTAAAATAAGTTTCCGTTTTTAGAATTTTAAACAAACCTGTTTTAGGACTAATCGTATTTTAGAAAAGGTTTTCAAGATCAGCGATTTACTTTACTAGACATATCCTCGAAAGTCGTTTACATCAATGTACTAATTTGAGACATTATCATAAAAATCATTATAGAGAACTAAAATCTTCCTTAAAACAAATACTGAAACAAGAATAGAACAAGCGACAACCATTATTAAAAGTCTAAAGTTTCTTGAATTTTGGTAAAGATTATAAATCGAATCATTTGATAATGCTTTATTTTTCTTAATTTCTTTAACAGAAAAGAATAAAAGAATAATTAAAATTACAATATAAAAATAATCCATAATTTAAAGTTTGTCTATTTTATATCCGATAGTGAAGATTAGCTATTCATACATATATTATTACACACAAATTTAATCAAAAAAATAAGACTTTTTATATTTTTTTTACTCAATATTTTCATTATAAGTACAAATGGTAAATCCTTATTACCCATTACTTGGACAGCAGTCGATTAAAGCTGCTTTTTTATTGACAATATTTTCAATACTTTTACAACAAATACCTGTATTACTAACAATTGAAATATAATATGCAACTGAGCTATTGGGAAATAAAAAATTGGTTCTCCAACGTGGATTTCACCATAGTAGGCAGCGGAATTGTAGGGTTACATGCTGCTATTCGTTTAAGAGAACGGTTTCCAAAAGCCAAAATTATACTATTAGAAAAAGGTGTTTTGCCTCAAGGTGCGAGTACTAAAAATGCTGGTTTTGCTTGTTTTGGAAGCGTTTCCGAAATTATTGACGATTTAAAAACACATACCGAAGAAGAAGTCATTCAATTGATTCAAAAACGATATGCTGGTTTGCAACTGCTTCGTAATAACTTAGGTGATGCTGCCATTGATTATCAACCTTTAGGCGGTTACGAATTATTTCTAAAAGAAGACGAAGCATTTTATAGTGATTGTGTTTCTAAAATTCCATTTATAAACGACATCGTTCGACCATTATTCAAATCGGATGTGTATGCCAAAGTAACCGATTCTTTTCAGTTTAAAAACACATTTGAATATTTGATTTTTAATGCTTTTGAAGGTCAAATTGACACCGGAAATATGATGCAAGCTCTATTAAAAAAAGCAGCACTACACGATATTTTAATTCTAAACAATCAAACTGTTTCTCAATATCAGGAATTGAATGATGAAATTGAAGTCGTAACAAATGAAGTCAGTTTTAAAAGTAAAAAACTGATTTTTACTACAAATGGTTTTGCATCCGAATTAACTAAAAATCAAGTAAAACCCGCAAGAGCACAAGTTTTAATTACCAAACCAATTGCTAATTTACACATCAAAGGTACTTTTCATTTAGACAAAGGGTATTCGTATTTTAGAAATATCAATAATCGAATTCTGTTGGGTGGCGGAAGAAACTTAGATTTTGAAGGCGAAACTACTACTTCATTGGAAACCAGTGAAAAAATTCAAAATCACTTGGAAGATTTGTTAAAAAATGTAATTTTGCCTACAACCCCGTTCGAAATTGAACATCGATGGAGTGGCATTATGGGAATAGGAAATTCGAAAAAACCAATTGTTCAACAAGTAAGCAATAATGTATATTGCGGCGTTAGAATGGGCGGAATGGGCGTAGCTATAGGAAGTTTAATTGGAAAAGAAGTAGCAGATTTAGTATAAAATGGCAGCAATAAAAGCAACAATAAAACCAAAAAGCACTGGAAAAAAAGGATTTTTCAGTAATATAATACGTTTCTTTTGGAAACTAATTATATGGTTCAATATCGTTAGTTTGTTTTTTGTAGTGCTTTATAAATTTGTGCCTGTGCCCTACACGCCACTTATGGTAATCAGGTATTTTGAAAATAAATCCGCAGGGAAAAATATTGAAACCAAGCACCATTGGGTTCCATTAGAAAATATTTCTAAAAATTTACAAAAAGCAGTTATTGCCAGTGAAGACGGTAGATTTTTTGAACATTATGGATTGGATTTTTCTGCGATGCAAAAAGCGGCTGTGGGAAATTTTAAAGGTAAAAAACTAAAAGGCGGAAGTACTATTACACAACAAACCGCAAAAAATGTCTTCCTTTGGCAAGGAAGAAGTTATTTCCGAAAAGCATTAGAGGCCTATTATACGGTATTAATTGAATTAATTTGGGGAAAAGAACGCATACTTGAAGTGTACTTGAATAGTATTGAAATGGGCGACGGCATTTATGGTGCAGAGTCCGCAACGCAACACTGGTATAAAAAAGAATGTAAAAGTTTAACCCGAATGCAAGCCGCAGGAATTGCTGCAATATTACCAAATCCGAGACGATTTAGCCCAAATGGTTCGGCATACATTAGTCGAAAACAAAGCAAAATAGCACGCTATATTTTAATGACAAAATTAAAATATTAATACCTATAAAAAATGAAAACTGTATTAATAACTGGTGCTGGTGGAGGAATTGGCAAACAAACTTCATTATATTTTGCTAAAAATAACTGGACGGTTATTGCTACGTTACTACATCTTTCTGAAGGGAAAGATTTTAAAGATTTCCCAACTATTTTTTGTTACGAAATGGATGTTACTTCTTCGGAAAGCATTGCATCGGCTACTAAAATTATTTTGGAAAATCATCCTAAAATTGATACGATTATTAATAATGCAGGAATGGGCTACAGAAGTTTTGTAGAACTTTCTGAAGATACCAAAATTGATACGATTGTAAATGTAAATTGGCTTGGAGTTGTAAAAGTGTGCCGGGCTTTTATTCCAACATTTAGACAACAAAAATTTGGACAATTTATTAATATCACTTCTGTTGCGGGCTTAGTAAATTTGCCTCTTGGAAATTTTTATCATTCGACCAAACAAGCAGTAGAAAGTTTCTCCGAATGTATGGCTTATGAATTGGTAGATTTTAATATCAGTGTAGCTACTGTGCAATTTGGTAACGCACCAACTTCATTTCAAAAAAATGTAACCAAATGTGCGCCAACAGAAATTTTTTCTTACAATAAATTAATGGATAAAATTTCGAAATTGCTTTTGGATAAATCAGGTAAAAACGAAGAGTTACCGCAACAAATTGTAGAAAAATTATTTAAAATTGCCGAAAAACCAAATAAAAATTTCAGAAGATATACTATAGGTTTTGATGCGAATATAATGCGGATTTTAAGACGTGTATTGGGCTACAAAATATTTAACTATATCATTAGAAAATTTACTTTGAATAAATAAAAAAGCCCTTCAGGAAGTTCTAAAGGGCTTGTTCTATTTATATTTTTTTGATTCCCATATTATATAAAGTAAATACTTGCATATCTACATTTTCTTGAATGGTTGCTGCTACTGATTTTCCAGCGCCATGCCCTGCGTTTACTTCAATACGAATTAAAACTGGATTGTCTCCAGATTGTTTCGCTTGTAACTCGGCTGCAAACTTGAAACTATGTGCTGGCACTACTCGGTCATCGTGATCGCCAGTAGTCACTAAAGTAGCAGGATATTTTGTTCCCGCTTTTACATTATGTACAGGCGAATACCCTTTAATGTATTCAAACATTTCGGCACTTTGATCAGCTGTTCCATAGTCGTAAGCCCAACCAGCACCAGCGGTAAATGTATGATAACGTAACATATCTAAAACACCAACTGCTGGTAATGCAACTTTAATTAAATCAGGCCGTTGCGTCATTACAGCACCTACTAATAATCCACCATTAGAACCTCCTTTTATGGCTAAATAATCAGATGAGGTATAGTTTTCTTTAATTAGATAATCGGCTGCAGCAATGAAATCATCAAATACATTTTGTTTTTTAAACTGGGTTCCGGCATCGTGCCATTCTTTTCCATATTCGCCACCTCCGCGTAAATTCGCGACAGCGTAAACACCTCCATTTTCTAACCAAACTGCATTTGAAATACTAAATGCAGGAGTTAAACTTACATTAAATCCACCATAACCATATAAAATTGTAGGGTTTTTTCCGTTTAACAATATTCCTTTTTTATAGGTAATAATCATTGGAACTTTTGTACCATCTTTAGAAGTATAAAACACTTGTTTCGATTCGTAATTTGATGAATTGAAATCGACTTTAGGTTGTTGATATATTTCAGATTTTCCTGTTTTTGGGTCAAATGTATAAATGGTATTTGGCGTTACATAATTCGTAAACGAAAAATACAATGTAGTTTCTTTTTCTTTTCCTCCAAATCCTCCAGCCGTTCCAACGCCTGGTAATTCAATATCTCTAACTAATTTTCCGTTATAATCATATTGTTTGATGAACGAAACAGCGTCTTTCATATAACTTGCGAAAATATAACCGCTTCCTGTGTTAGGTGACAGTACATTTTTGGTTTCTGCGATGCAATCTTTCCAATTTTCTTTGGCAGGATTAGCTAAATCAAAAGTCACCACGCGTTTGTTTGGCGCTTTATAATTGGTTACCAAATAAATTTTCGATCCTTTGTTGTCTAAAACATCATTGTCGTTTTCGTAATTATCAATCAATGTTACGATTTTACTGTTTGGTTTTGATAAATCTAAGTAATACAATTCGTTTCCAGAAGTTGAATTTGCAGCGGTAATGAATAAATAGTTTTCATCTTCCGAAACGCCACCGCCAACATACCTTCTTTTTACATCGCCACCATAAATTAATTTATCTGTTTTTTGCGAAGTGTTTAATTTGTGATAATACAATTTGTGTTGGTCGGTTTTTGCCGATAATTCACTTCCTACAGGTTTGTCGTAACTTGAATAATAGAAACCTTCGTTTTTGTACCAAGACACACCACTAAACTTTACATCCACAATGGTATCGCCAATAATTTTCTTAGTTTTAGCTTCCATTACAATAACTTTTCGCCAATCGCTTCCGCCTTCAGAAATAGAATAAGCTACTAAACTTCCGTCTTTACTAAAATCAATTCCGCCTAAAGAAGTGGTTCCATCTTTAGAAAAAGTATTAGGATCTAAAAAAAGTTCTTCTTTTCCATTTTTATCTTTTCGATACAACACCGATTGATTTTGAAGCCCATTATTTTTATAATAATAGGTAAAATCACCTTCTTTAAATGGCGCCGAAATTTTTTCATAATTCCATAATTGCTCCATTCTCGTTTTAAGCTGATTTCTGTATGGAATTTGGGCTAAATAATCATAGGTTACCACATTTTGAGCTTTTACCCAAGCTTCCGTTTCGGTACTTCGGTCATCTTCTAACCAACGATAAGGGTCGCTGATTTTTTCACCAAAATAGGTGTCAACGTGGCCGATTTTTTTCGTTTCAGGATAGGTGATTTTATTTTGAGCCATACTACCGAATGAGAAAATTAAAGTTGTAAAAATAAATATTGCTTTCATATTTTTATTTTTTATTAAGTTACAAATATATGATTTCTACAAATTAAAATTTACACCTAAAACTATATTTCTACCCATATTATTAATACCATCCGTTTTTAAACGAGACAAATGAGCTACATATTGTTTATTTAATAAATTGGTAGCTGTAAGGAACAAATTAAATGTTGCTTTTTTCAACTGAATATCAGTTCCAATTCCTGATGAAAGTAATAGATAATCGTTGGTTTTGGTTTCAAAATTTCCAATTCTATTTTGATTAAATGTATAATTGGCTTGAAAGAATACAAAACTATTTTTAATATTTTTTGAAACATCAAAATTCACTCTAAAATTATTTTTCCATTGATTGGCTGGTAATAATGGTAAATTAGAATTAGTGTTTAATTGTCCAATAACCATTTCGTAGCTACTTGACATATGTAACCAGTCGATTTCGTGTAAATGCAAGTGAATTCCAGTTTCTCCACCATATAAAACAGCATCATTTTGTAAATAATCATACACGAAATTATCATCAATCATTGTTCCATTAGGTGCTATAAAAATATAATTGTTGATATGATTATAAAATCCGTTCGCAAAAAAATCAAAATGTTCGGCATTATAATCAACATTCAAATCAATTTGGAAATTTTGTTCGTTTTTTAAATTTGAATTACCAATTTCGTATCGATTACTTCCTTCGTGCACGCCATTTGAAGATAATTCAGATAAATTTGGTGCTCTAAAACCCGAGGCAAAATTGATTCTTGACGTAATTTTATCCGTAACATCCGTTTTTAATCCTAAAGACGCATTAATGCTTTTGAAGTTTTTATCTAATTTTTGAAAAGCACCTTCCGCCCCAATTTCTCCAAATTCTTCAATATTTACTTTTCTGAAATCATATCGAACCCCAAATTGCAACAGATTTTTTTGAAATGCGTATTGCGAGGTTCCAAAGAAACCAATATCTGCAATTTTTGCATTTGGAATCAATCGTTCTTCTCCAAAATTTCTATTTTCTTGATTCATTCCTTGAAAGCCAATTATCGTTTCAAATTTTCCGAAATCAGGTAAATAATAACGCACATTATAATTAAAAGTTTTCAATTTCATAAAAAGTGTAGTTTCGTCTTGACTTTCCAATTCTTTTCTATCATTAAACACGTAACCAGCTGTTGCTTCTAATTTTGAATTTTTAAAATATAATTTCTGGTTAAAACTTAATAAATGATTTTCGATTTTCTGACTTGGAAATAAGGGCGTTCTAAATGTACTATTTTCGAGGTCATCTTCGGGTAAACCCAAATTTAAATCGTTGTAATTATATCTAAAATCGGCTACATAACGAGAGGTTACATAGGACGTTCCTAATTTAAAATCTTTTTCAATGAAACGCGTATTCACAACTGATTCACCATTTGGTAGTTTGTAATCGGCGTGTGATGAATAATTATTTTGAACTAAAAACTTAAATTTATCTACAGAATTTTTAAAGGTAACCGAACTATTTACACCTTGAGTATTACTATTTACAACTTGATTTACTGAAAATTCAGTTTTATTTGTAGCAGCATATTTTTCTGGATTAAAATACAAAACACCACCCATAGCATCTGAACCATATAATAAAGAAGCGGGTCCTTTTATAATTTCTACACTTTCTTGTCCGTTTACATTTAAACCCAAACCGTGTTCTTCACCAAATTGTTGATTCTCTAATCGAATGCCTTGTGCGTATGTCAAAACTCGGTTTCCGCTCAACCCTCTAATTACAGGTTTTCCTATTGAAATTCCAGTTGAAACAACATTTACTCCTGGGTTAGTAGCCAATGCGTCCGATAAATTTATGGCGCCCATATTTTGTATTTGTTTTAAATTAATATGGTCAATTTTTACCACATTTTCGTTTTGAATAGTATTAAAAACAGAAGAAATTAAAATTTCATCGATATGGTGAACTTCTTTTTCTAAAACAATATCTAAATTTATTTGGTCTTGATTTCCAATACTAATTTGTTGCGATCTGATTTCGAATTTCGCTTTTTTGAAAATCAAAGTTAGTTTTCCAATGGGTAAATTAGTAATTTGAAATTCTCCTTTTTCATTGGATTTCGATTGAATAACGCCATCTAAAATTGAAATTTCAACATTTGAAATAGGTTCGTTATTTTGGTTTTTTAATGTTCCTGAAATAGCATTTTGAGCAAAGCCCAAAGAGGTAAAGCTCATCAATATGATGAGAAAAATATATTTTTTCATTAGTATAAGTTTAAATTTTATTGATTTAAATTGCAATATTTTTTGCCACAGATTAAAAGATTAAAACGATTTTAAATCTGTAATAATCAATGAAATTAGTGGCTTAAATTTACCTTAACAAAACTTAAACTATAGGTGGACCTCGATAAGAAAAATATAAAAATTCATTTTCTTTTACGAAGGATTCGTAAACAGAAGAATAATGAAATGTGTGATTGGGATTTATAAAATCATAAGTTAAAACAGCTTCCGATAAAAAGGCTGCAAATTCAAAATCACAAACCGGACAATCGTTATGATTATCAGCTGATAAATGCGTTTTAGAAGTGTTTTCTTGAGTAACCTCATTGTGAAAATGATGGGCTTCATCTGTAAAAATATGTAACGACTGATAGCATATGGCAAAAAGTAGCGCCAATGCCATCAGCACGTTAAATTTTACATATTTTTTTTGCATTATATCAATTTATTCGCAACTAAATATTCGGCTATTTGTACGGTATTTGTTGCGGCACCTTTGCGTAAATTATCAGCAACAATCCACATATTCAATGTGTTTGGTTGGCTTTCATCTCTACGAATACGTCCTACAAAAACATCATCTTTTCCTTCTGCATAAAACGGCATTGGATACGTAAATGTATCTAAATTATCTTGAACTGTAATTCCTGGTGTATTGTGTAAAAGGGTACGAACTTCATTTACATCAAAATCTGAATAAAACTCCACGTTAACCGCTTCGCTATGTCCGCCAACTACCGGAATTCGTACCGCAGTAGCCGTAACGCCAATGTTTTTATCATTTAAGATTTTTTGCGTTTCACGAACCAATTTCATTTCTTCTTTCGTGTAATCGTTTTCTTCAAACACATCACATTGAGGAATGGCATTTCTATGAATTTGGTATTTATAAGCCATTTCGCCTTTAATACCAGCATATTCGTTTTCTAATTGTTGCACGCCTTTTACTCCTGTTCCGGTAATAGATTGATAGGTAGAAACGATAATACGTTTAATTTTATATTTTTTGTGCAATGGCGCTAAAGCCATTACTAATTGAATCGTAGAACAATTTGCGTTTGGAATAATTTTGTCGGCTGCAGTTAAAATATCGGCATTAATTTCTGGAACGACTAATTTCTTAGTTTCATCCATTCTCCAAGCCGAAGAATTATCAATAACTGTTGTACCTGCAGCAGCAAATTTTGGCGCCCAAGCTAAAGAAGTTTCTCCACCAGCAGAAAACAAAGCAATATCAGCTTTCATATCTACTGCAGTTTGTAAACCTACAACTTTATATGTTTTTCCGTTAAATTCAATTTCTTTACCTACAGATTTTTCTGAAGCAACAGGAATTAATTCCGTTACCGGAAAATTTCTTTCTTTTAATATTTGAAGCATTACTTCTCCCACCATTCCAGTGGCTCCAACTACGGCTACTTTCATTTGTTTATTTATTATTTTTAACTACGCAAAAGTATAAAACTTATTGCTAATAATTTTCATATAAAAAGGTAATAATCATAAAAAAACTGCCCGTAAGCAGTTTTTAAAAAAATTATTTTACTAACGAATCTAATAACGTTACTAATTCAGGTGACGAAGGTCTTGGTGCATCTGCGTTTACAATTTTTCCTTCTGGGCTAATTAAAATAAATCTTGGAATGCCATTGATTTTATAGCCTTGTACAAAATCTGATTTCCAATCTTTATCTGCTAATAATTGAATACCTCCTAAGTTTTTTTCGGTAACAAACTTGCTCCATTTGTCGTGATTTTTTTGCTCGTCAACTGAAATACTTACAAATTCGATATTTTTACCGTGATAAGCCGCTTCAGTTTTTTGTAAAAAAGGAATTTCTTGACGACAAGGACCACACCAAGTTGCCCATACATCAACATATACAAATTTCCCTTTTAAATCTTCTAAAGAGGTAACACCACCTTTATGATTTTCATATTTAAATGTTGGAGAAGCCGTTCCGTTTAATTTTTTTAATTCAAAACCTGCCGAAAGATAATCAATCATACCTTTCATACCGTTTTCAACATCTGATTTGTATTTCGTAACAAAACCAGCGTCTAAATCTTTAGGTAATGCCGCAAAAATAGTTTCTTTATATTTGGCTACTTCTGCAGTTAAAATTTCTAAATTTTCCGCTTTCATCATTGGTTCAAAAGCAGTTTGATCTGCTTGTTTTAGCATTTCAGCAGCTAAAAACGTGTTTTCTTTTGCTCCTTTTCCTTTAAAAGAAATGGTATTATCAAAATCTTTATAATCTAAAGAAACTTGTAAATCTGTAGTATTGGTTAAATATAAATCTGCATATTGCTCAGCAACTTCAAGTTTAAACATTCCATCTTTTACTTTGAAAGTTGCATTAAAATCACCTTTTTTATCTGCCACAATCATTTGGCTGAAACCTCTTGATTTTACATAAATGGTATCTGCTGGTTTGTTTGCAATTTTAGCTGAAAATTTAACTTGAGCACTGGCTGTTAAAGAAAAAACACCTGCTACAACGCCTAATAAAAATGTTTTGTGGTTTGTCATTTTGAAAAATTTAATTTATAAAGTGTAAATATAACAGAATTAAAAAAATAAAATACAAAAAAATTGTTAAGATTATTAATTGTTAAACTAAAATAAAATTTAAAATTATTATACTTTTGCAAAAAACAAATAACAATGTATAGAAGTCATAATTGTGGTGAACTTAACGCTACACATATTAATCAAGAAGTTACCTTAGCGGGTTGGGTTCAAAAAACACGTGATAAAGGTTTTATGATTTGGATTGATTTGCGTGATCGATATGGAATTACGCAATTAATTTTAGACGAAACCAGAACGGATAAAGCCATTTTTGAAGCTGCAAAATCTTTAGGTCGTGAATTTGTGGTTCAAGTGAAAGGAACTGTAATTGAAAGAGAATCTAAAAATAAAAATATTCCAACAGGTGACATTGAAATTTTAGTTTCTGAAATGACTATCTTGAATGAATCGTTAACACCTCCATTTACAATTGAAGATGAAACAGACGGCGGTGAAGATATTCGAATGAAATACCGTTATTTAGATATTCGTAGAAATCCTGTAAAAAACAGCTTATTATTCCGTCATAAAGTGGCGCAAGAAGTACGAAATTATTTATCGAATGAAGGCTTTTGCGAAGTTGAAACACCCTATTTAATAAAATCTACTCCAGAAGGAGCTCGTGATTTCGTAGTGCCAAGTAGAATGAATGAAGGACAATTTTACGCACTTCCACAATCGCCACAAACCTTCAAGCAATTGTTAATGGTAGGTGGAATGGATAAATATTTTCAAATTGTGAAATGTTTCCGTGATGAAGATTTACGTGCAGACAGACAACCCGAATTTACTCAAATTGACTGCGAAATGGCCTTCGTAGAACAAGAAGATATTTTAAATCAGTTTGAAGGATTAACCCGTCATTTACTTAAAGAAGTAAAAGGTATTGAAATAGACAAATTTCCACGTATTACGTACGATTACGCTATGAAAACGTATGGAAATGACAAACCAGACATCCGTTTTGGAATGGAATTTGGCGAGTTAAACGAAGTAACCAAACATAAAGATTTTCCTGTATTTAATGCCGCAGAATTTGTAGTGGGTATTGCAGCTCCTGGTTGTGCAGCTTATACCAGAAAAGAAATCGATGCGTTAATTGATTGGGTAAAACGCCCACAAATTGGAGCAACCGGAATGATTTATTGTAAATATGAATTAGACGGTAGCTTAAAATCATCCGTAGATAAGTTTTTCGATCAAGAAGATTTAAAAAAATGGGCTGACATTACAGGAGCGAAACCTGGAGATATGATTTTTGTTTTATGTGGAAATACCGATAAAACAAGAACCCAACTTTCTGCTTTACGTATGGAATTAGCGACTCGTTTAGGTTTAAGAAATCCAGATGAATTTGCACCACTTTGGGTGTTAGATTTTCCATTATTAGAATGGGATGAAGACAGCGAAAGATACCATGCGATGCACCACCCATTTACTTCTCCAAAACCAGAAGATATGCATTTAATTACTACCGAACCTGGTAAAATTAGAGCCAATGCCTATGATATGGTTTTAAATGGAAACGAAATTGGTGGAGGTTCTATTCGTATACACGATAGAAATTTACAAGAACGAATGTTTGAATTATTAGGATTTACTAAAGAAGAAGCAGAAAATCAATTTGGATTTCTAATGAACGCCTTTCAATTTGGCGCACCACCACACGGCGGGTTGGCCTTTGGATTAGATAGATTAGTAGCTATACTTGGCGGTCAAGAAACTATTAGAGATTTTATTGCCTTTCCAAAAAATAATTCCGGAAGAGATGTGATGATTGACGCACCTTCAATAATCGACGAAAAACAATTAGATGAATTACATATAAAAATAAATATTTCAAAATAAAAACACAATTTTCTTGCTTGTGTTAAATTAATTTATATATTTGCTCATTATTAATAATTAAATACGCATATAATGCAAACAGGAACAGTAAAATTCTTCAATGAAACTAAAGGTTTTGGTTTTATTACTAACGAAGATACAGGTAAGGACATTTTTGTTCACGCTACAGGAATCAATGTTGAAAACTTAAACGAGGGAGACCGCGTTAGTTATGAAGAAGAAGAAGGAAGAAAAGGAATTGTAGCAACTAAAGTTGTAATATTAAACGATTAATTTATTACCGTCTAAAAACGCTCCCGATAACGGAGCGTTTTTTTTGTGTCTTGTTTTTTATTTAGAATGATTATAAATACATTCTTTTTACTAAAATCACCATTCTTAATGTAGTTTAAATTTTGATAATACCTCAATACAAATTAATTTTGTAGCTATTTTCAAAACAACATCAAAATGCAAAATTCTCAAATTGATTTTATACCAATTCTAATGCAAGTACTTCTTGCTGTAGGGTTTGTTGCTTTAACAATTTTTGGCTCAAGCTTATTAGGTCCTAAACGGTCATCTGCAAACAAAGATAAGAGTTTCGAATGCGGAATTGAATCTGTTGGAAACGCACGTATTCCTTTTTCTGTAAAATATTTCTTAGTAGCCATTTTATTCGTTCTTTTTGACGTGGAAGTAATTTTCATGTATCCATGGGCTGTAAATTTTAAAGAAATGGGCGCAGAAGGATTAATCAAGATGAGTATTTTCATGGTTTTATTATTAATTGGATTCTTCTATGTTATCAAGAAGAAAGCATTAGTTTGGGAATAACAATATAAAGTATGGAAAAGAATAAAGTAAATATGGTTGATGCCCCAGAAGGACATGTTGGAGAAGGATTCTTCGCAACAAAATTAGACCAAGTTGTTGGTTTGGCTCGTGCCAATTCATTATGGCCATTACCATTTGCTACTTCATGTTGTGGTATCGAATTTATGGCAACAATGGCATCGCATTATGACTTGGCTCGTTTTGGATCGGAACGTGTGAGTTTTTCTCCTCGTCAGGCAGATATGCTTTTAGTAATGGGAACCATCTCAAAAAAAATGGCGCCAATTTTACGTCAAGTTTACGAACAAATGTCAGAACCTCGCTGGGTTATTGCTGTTGGAGCTTGTGCTTCTTCAGGTGGTATTTTTGATACGTATTCTGTCTTACAAGGTATCGATAAAGTAATTCCTGTAGACGTTTATGTCCCGGGTTGCCCTCCTCGCCCAGAACAAATAGTAGATGGCGTAATGCAACTACAAGAATTAGTAAAAAGTGAATCTCAAAGAAGAAGACATTCTGCAGAATATAAAGAATTGTTAGCTTCCTATAATATAGAATAATAATGGCTTTAGAATCAGTAGATATACAAAGTAAACTTCAAGAAACTTTTGGAGACCACGTAAAGTATTTTAGAACAGAATACGATATGTTTGTTTTGGAAGCCGATGTAGATGTTGTATACAACGTAATAAAATTCTTAAAAGAAGAACCTTCTTTAAACTTTAATTTTCTAACCGATCTTTGTGGTGTGCATTATCCAGATAGTGATATAAACGAGCAATTTTGTGTGGTATATCATTTACATAATTGGTACGAAAACAAAAGAATACGAGTAAAAGCATTTTTAAACGGATCAAATCCTGAAGTTAAATCGGTTGTTTCATTATTTAATTGTGCCAATTGGATGGAACGCGAAACATTTGATTTCTATGGAATTATTTTTGAAGGACATCCAAATTTAGTACGAATTTTGAATATGGATGAAATGACTTCTTTCCCAATGAGAAAAGAATTTCCAATGGAAGATTCAGGAAGAACTGACAAAGACGACCGTTTCTTTGGTAGAACCATTAATAATTTATCAATTTAAGATGGGAAAAGTAACATTACCTGCAGATCATAGATATTATAAATACATCGAGGAGCGTCATAACGAAGACGGAAGCGAATTAGCTATCTTAAACTTAGGCCCTACTCACCCTGCCACTCACGGAATTTTTCAAAACATCTTATTAATGGATGGTGAACGAATTTTAGACGCAGAACCAACTATAGGATACATTCATAGAGCATTTGAAAAAATTGCAGAAAATCGTCCGTTTTATCAAATTACGCCGCTAACAGATAGAATGAATTATTGTTCATCGCCAATTAACAATATGGCTTGGTGGATGACTTTAGAAAAATTATTAGATATCGAAGTTCCAAAACGTGCACAATATTTACGTGTTATTGTAATGGAATTAGCGCGTATAACAGACCACTTAATTTGTAATTCTATTTTAGGAGTGGATACAGGTGCATACACAGGATTCCTTTATGTATTCCAATTCCGCGAAAAGGTATATGAAATTTACGAAGAAATTTGTGGCGCACGTTTAACTACAAATATGGGAAGAATTGGTGGTTTTGAAAGAGATTGGTCGCCAAGAGCTTTTGAATTATTAGATACCTTTTTAAAAGATTTCCCAGTAGCTTGGAAAGAATTTGAAGATTTATTTACAAGAAATAGAATTTTTATTGACCGAACAGTTAATGTTGGTGCAATAACTCCAGAAATGGCAATGGATTACGGATTTACAGGTCCGAATTTAAGAGCCGCTGGTGTAGATTACGATGTTCGTGTCGCGCAACCGTATTGTTCATATGAGGATTTCGAATTTAATGTTCCTGTTGGAAAATCAGGTGATACATACGATAGATTTTGCGTAAGAAACGCTGAAGTTTGGGAGAGTTTAAGCATTATCCGTCAGGCTTTAGATAAAATGCCAGAAGGAAATGTATTCCACGCTGATGTTCCAGATTATTACCTTCCTCCAAAGGAAGATGTTTACCATAATATGGAAGCCTTAATTTATCACTTTAAAATTGTAATGGGTGAAGTACCTGTTCCAGTTGCAGAAGTATATCAACCTGTTGAAGGTGGTAATGGTGAATTAGGTTTTTATTTAATTACAGACGGAAGTAGAACACCATATAGATTGCATTTCAGAAGACCAAGTTTTATATATTATCAAGCTTACCCTGAGATGATTAAAGGAGCAATGTTGTCTGATGCCATTGTAATCTTATCAAGTTTAAATGTAATTGCTGGCGAATTAGACGCTTAATATTGTATAATGTATATTGAAAAAAATGTATAATGAAAAAAGTATAGTGTAAACAAAATACAATTTACATTATACAATATACAAAAAAGAAAAATGGAAATATCAAATATCAAACAAGAGATACACATAACTGAAGCTTTAATGACTCGTATTAACGAACTAATCAGTCATTATCCTGCAGATAAAAAGAAATCGGCATTACTACCCGTTTTACATGAAGTACAAGATGCTCATGACAATTGGTTGAGTGTAGAATTGCAACAAAAAGTAGCTGAAATTTTAGAAATTCTTCCAATTGAAGTGTATGAAGTAGTAACTTTCTATACGATGTTTAACACAAAACCTGTGGCTAAATATATGTTCGAATTTTGCAGAACATCTTGTTGCGCTACTCGCGGAGTAGAAGATTTAATGGATTACGCATGTTCTAAATTGGGCGTAAAAGAAGGAGAAATTACTTCAGACGGATTGTTTCAAGTAGTTGGTGTAGAATGTTTAGGCGCTTGTGGATATGCTCCAATGTTGCAATTAGGCGATTTTTATCACGAAAAACTTACAAAAGATACTTTTGATACGTTAATTGAAGATTGCAAAGCTGAAAAAATAACTTTACACGATAAATAATATCATGGGAAAGAAAATATTATTAGACAAAATCAATATTCCAGGAATTAAAACCTATGAGGTTTACCGTGAAAATGGCGGTTATAAATCAGTAGAAAAAGCGTTAACCATGCAACCAGACGATATTACTGAAGAAGTAAAAGCTTCAGGACTTCGTGGTCGAGGTGGTGCCGGTTTTCCAGTAGGGATGAAATGGAGTTTTATCGATAAAAAATCAGGAAAACCACGTCATTTAGTTTGCAATGCAGACGAATCGGAACCAGGTACTTTTAAAGACCGTTTCTTAATGGAATATATTCCTCACCTTTTAATAGAAGGAATGATTACTTCAAGTTTTGCTCTTGGCGCGAATCTTTCTTACATATATATTAGAGGAGAATATATGTGGGTGTACAAAATTTTAGAAAAAGCTATCAAAGAAGCTTATGCTGCAGGTTGGTTAGGTAAAAATATTAAAGGTTCTGGTTTCGATTTAGATTTATATGTTCACGTTGGTGCGGGAGCATATATTTGTGGAGAAGAAACGGCTTTAATCGAATCTTTAGAAGGTAAAAGAGGAAATCCTCGTATCAAACCACCATTTCCTGCAATTTCAGGTTTGTGGGCGAACCCAACTGTGGTAAATAATGTAGAATCAATTGCTGCTGTGCCTTGGATTGTAATGAATTCTGGTGCTGAATATGCAAAAATTGGTTTAGAACGATCTACTGGGACCAAATTAATTTCTGCTTCTGGGCATATTAAAAATCCAGGTGTGTACGAAATTGAAATGGGAATTACAGTAGAAGAATTTATGAATTCTGACGAGTATTGTGGCGGTATGATTGATGACAGACCTTTAAAGGCTTTAGTTCCTGGAGGTTCTTCGGTGCCGATTTTACCAGCACATTTAATATACAAAACTGCCGCAGGAACAGACCGATTAATGACCTACGAATCCTTATCAGATGGAGGTTTCGCAACAGGTTCAATGTTAGGTTCTGGAGGTTTTATTGTTTATAATGATACGACTTGTATCGTAAGAAACACATGGAATTTTTCTCGTTTTTATCACCATGAAAGTTGCGGACAATGTACGCCTTGTCGTGAAGGAACGGGTTGGTTAGAAAAAATATTATGGAGAATTGAAAACGGTCAAGGACGTGAAGAAGACATCGACTTACTTTGGAATATTCAATCAAAAATTGAAGGAAACACCATTTGCCCATTAGGCGATGCTGCTTCGTGGCCAGTAGCTGCTGCTATTCGTCATTTCAGAGAAGAATTTGAATATCACGTAAGATTCCCAGAAAAAATTAAAGATAGAAACCATTATGTGAACGAACCTTTTGAAAAAGTTCGTCATTTAATTGGAAAACAAACTGTTTAATAAAAAACTCAAAAATGATTCTATTAAGAATCAAACAATTATAACATGAAAGTAACCATAGACGGACAAAGCGTTGAAGTAGAACCAGGAACAACTATCCTGCAAGCTGCACGTATGATTGGAGGCGATTTAGTGCCGCCAGCCATGTGTTATTATTCGAAATTAAAAGGAAGCGGCGGAAAATGTCGTTGCTGTTTAGTCGAAGTGGCTAAAGGTAGCGAAGCTGATCCAAGACCTATGCCAAAATTAATGGCATCTTGTGTTACAGGATGTATGGATGGTATGGAAGTGAATAGTAAAAATTCAGGCAGAGTAACAGAAGCCAGAAAATCTGTAACCGAGTTTTTATTAATTAATCACCCTTTAGATTGTCCTGTTTGTGACCAAGCCGGAGAATGTAATTTACAAGATTTAAGTTTCGAACACGGAAAATCAGAAACTCGTTTCATTGAAGAAAAAAGAACTTTTGAACCAGAAAATATTGGCGATAAAATTCAATTACACATGAACCGTTGTATTTTGTGTCAACGTTGTACGACTTTAGCAGACCAATTAACAGATAAAAGAGTTCATGGTGTTTTAAATCGTGGAGACCATGCACAAATTTCAACTTGTGTTTCTGCTGCGATTGACAATGAATTCTCTGGAAATATGATTGATGTTTGTCCTGTTGGCGCTTTAACAGACAAAACATTCCGTTTCAAAAGCAGAGTATGGTTTAATAAACCTTTTGATGCACACAGAGAATGTACAACTTGTTGTGGAAAAACAACTGTTTGGATGTTCGGAAACGAGATTCAAAGAGTTACAGGTAGAAAAGACCAATATGGTGAAGTAGAAGAATTTATTTGCAATACTTGTCGTTTCGATAAAAAAGAAGTGTCAGACTGGACAATTGAAGGTCCGAAAAAATTTGCAAAAGATTCTGTAATTAACCAAAACAATTATACCCGTACTTTGGAAAAAGTAACTATCGATACAGAAAAAAACATATTATTAGGTCGCGATGAAGATCGTGTTAAAATTAGTATGTCAGGTGTTCCATTAAAAAATACAAACAACTAATGGATAGCGTATTTATTATAGAAAAAAGTGTCATTATAGTAGCCGTATTTGCTTTAACTATGCTTATGGCAATGTATTCCACTTGGGCAGAACGTAAAGTTGCTGCATTTTTACAAGACCGTGTAGGACCAAATCGTGCAGGATGGGGAGGTTTATTACAACCACTTGCCGATGGAGCCAAATTGTTTACTAAAGAAGAATTTTTTCCAAATACACCTAACAGATTTTTATTTATTTTAGGACCTGCCATTGCTATGAGTACGGCCTTAATTACAAGTGCTGTTATTCCTTGGGGAGATAAAATTCACGTTTTCGGAAGAGATGTAATTCTTCAAGCTACAGATATTGATGTATCAATTCTGTATGTTTTTGGCGTATTGTCAATTGGTGTTTATGGAATTATGATTGGTGCTTGGGCATCAAATAACAAATATTCATTAATGTCTGCTGTTCGTGCTTCTTCGCAAATGATTTCTTATGAAGTGGCGATGGGATTAGCCATGATTTCCATTTTAATGATGTCGGGTTCTTTATCTTTAAAAGACATTACTGTAATGCAAGCCAACGACGGATGGAATATCTTCTATCAACCATTAGCATTTTTGATTTTCTTAATTTGTTCATTTGCAGAAACCAACAGAACGCCTTTCGATTTAGCAGAATGTGAATCAGAATTAATTGGTGGTTATCATACCGAATATTCTTCAATGAAAATGGGATTCTATTTATTTGCTGAATATGCAAATATGTTTATCTCTTCAACAATTTTAGCCGTTGTATTCTTAGGAGGTTACCACTTTCCAGGAATGGCTTGGGTAAATGAAAATTGGGGTATAAATATTGGTGCTTTATTAGGATTTTTAACCTTATTCGCAAAAATATGTTTCTTCATCTTTTTCTATATGTGGGTAAGATGGACGATTCCACGTTTCAGATACGATCAATTGATGCATTTGGGTTGGAAAATATTAATACCATTAGCGGTTATTAATATTATTATTACAGGAATTGTAATGGTTTTATTTAATTAGTAAGAAAATGTCAATACAACAAATATCATTATCAGGAAGAAAAATGGAAGTTTCCAATAAGGAAATGACATTCTTAGAACGAATTTACGTTTGGACAATTCTGAAAGGATTATGGACTACTCTTAAACATTTGTTTAGAAGAAAAGTAACCATAAAATATCCTGAAGAAGTTCGCGAAATGAGTCCAGTAGCTCGTTTACAACATATGCTAATGCGTGACGAGGAAGGAAAAGAAAGATGTACCGCTTGCGGATTATGTGCCTTATCTTGTCCTGCAGAAGCCATCACAATGAAAGCTGCAGAAAGAAAAGCAGATGAAAAACATTTGTACAGAGAAGAAAAATACGCCGAAATTTATGAAATAAATATGTTACGTTGTATTTTCTGTGGTTTATGTGAAGAAGCGTGTCCTAAAGAAGCAATTTACTTAACAAAATCTAAGAAAATTGTAAATTCAGGTTACGAAAGAGAAGATTTTATCTACGGAAAAGACAAACTAGTGATGCCTTTAGACATGGCTATTAAAAACACGCAAACTAATACCGTAAATTAATTATGATAGAAATTGTTTTTTATATATTATCAGCCATAACATTAGGAACGGCATTTTTAACTGTTTTTAGCAAAAATGCAATTCATAGTGCTATTTATTTAGTAATATGCTTTTTTTCATTAGCAGGACATTACTTGCTTTTTAATGCACAATTTTTGGCTATCGTACATATAATAGTGTATGCAGGAGCTATTATGGTATTATTGTTATTTACCTTAATGCTTATGAATTTAGACAAAGAAGACGAAACATCTAAACCACTTTATGCAAAACTTGCAGCCGTTTTTTCAGCTGGAATTTTAGGATTGGTTTTAATTGCAGCACTTCGTAAAGCACAACCAGAAAATATAGAATATGTAAATTCTGGAGTAGACTATCAATCCATAAAAGTATTAGGAAAAGTATTATTAAATGAGTACCAAGTTCCATTCGAGTTTGCCTCAGTTTTATTACTTGTTTCTATGATTGGTGCCGTTTTAATTTCTAAAAAAGAAGAAAAAATTTAATTATGAACATATTAGAACACGTTGGTATTGGTAACTACATTACACTTTCAGCTTTGCTGTTTTGTATTGGTGCGTTTGGACTTCTATACAGAAGAAATGCCATAATCATGTTTATGTCAATTGAAATTATGTTAAATGCTGTCAACTTACTTTTGGTTGCGTTTTCTTCGTATCATGAAGATCCATCAGGGCAAGTTTTTGTATTTTTCACTATGGCAGTCGCTGCAGCTGAAGTAGCTGTTGGATTGGCAATTCTTGTTTCGGTATTTAGAAATATTGGAAATATTGACATCGATAATTTAAAAAATCTAAAAGGATAATTCTAAATGAATACTACAATATTACTCTTATTATTTACGCCGTTAGTTGGTTTTTTAATCAACACATTTTTCGGTAAATCATTAGGAAAAACAATTTCTGGTGCTATTGGAACAACAGCAATTGTTGTATCTTTTTTATGTGCGATTTCATTATTTTCTCAAATTAATACCGATGGAAAAGCCATAACTTTTCATTTGGCAGATTGGTTTTCAATTGGAAATATAAAAATAAATTTTTCTTTCTTATTAGATCAATTATCTGTTTTATGGTTGTTGTTCGTAACAGGAATTGGGGCTTTGATTCATCTATACTCTATTAGTTACATGCACGAAGATGAAAATATGCACAAATTTTTCTCTTATTTAAATTTGTTTGTATTCTTCATGATTGCTTTAGTAGCTGGAAGTAACTTACTAATTATGTTCATTGGTTGGGAAGGCGTAGGTTTATGTTCCTACTTACTAATTGGATTTTGGTATAAAAACCAAGATTATAATGATGCTGCGAAAAAAGCATTTATTATGAACCGTATTGGAGATTTAGGTTTCTTAATAGGAATTTTTATTTTAGGACAATGGTTTAATACTTTAGATTTTGTAGAATTAAAAAATATAATTTTACCATTAAAACTAGATAATGTAGATTCAACTTGGTTAAGTATCGCAGCACTATGTTTATTTATTGGTGCTTGTGGAAAATCGGCACAATTACCATTAGCTACGTGGTTACCAGACGCGATGGCTGGACCAACACCAGTTTCTGCATTAATTCACGCAGCAACTATGGTAACAGCAGGTATTTTTATGATTACCAGAATGAATTTCTTATTCGATTTAACACCAGAAATTCAAAACGTAGTTGCAATCGTTGGGGCTATTACAGCAATTGTTGCAGCATCAATTGGTTTAGTTCAAAACGATATTAAAAAAGTATTAGCGTATTCAACAGTATCCCAATTGGGTTTAATGTTTTTAGCATTAGGTTTAGGGGCTTACGAAGTAGCCGTATTCCACGTAATTACTCACGCTTTCTTTAAAGCTTGTTTATTCTTAGGTTCAGGTTCTGTAATTCACGCGTTACACGGAGAACAAGATATGAGAAATATGGGTGGTTTAAGAAAAGTAATGCCAATTACGTTTTGGACAATGATGATATCAACTTTAGCGATTTCAGGTATTTTTCCTTTCTCTGGTTTCTGGTCTAAAGACGAAATTTTAATGACAGCTTTTCATAGTAACATCCCTTTATGGGTGGTTGGTTCAATTGCTTCTATTATGACTGCTTTTTATATGTTCCGTTTGATGTATTTAACTTTCTTCAACGACTTTAGAGGCACTGAGGAACAAAAACATCATTTACACGAAAGTCCTGCACTAATTACTTTTCCATTAGTAATTTTGGCAACATTGGCGGCAATTGGTGGAGCCATTAGCTTACCAGGACATAGTTGGTTAAATCATTATTTAGCACCTTTATTCAAAAAACATGAAGCGCATCATTTAGATGGTCAAGCTTATATGTTAATGGCTATTGCAACAGTTGGTGCTATAGTCGGAATTGGTATTGCTTATTCTAAATATCTTAAGAAAAAAGAAATTCCAGTTGCTGATTCAGAAGTTAAAGGGTTACACAAAGTTTTATCTAACAAATATTATTTAGATGAAATTTATATGGCTACGATAGTAAAACCAATCTATATGATTTCAAGTTTTGCTAAAAAATATGTGGAGAAATTTATTTCAAAAGCAGTTATTGGTTTAGGTGGTGCTACATATGCATTATCTATAAAAGGAAAGAAAATTCAAAATGGTAATATTGGTGTGTATTTATTTGCATTCATATTCGGAATGGTTGGGTTTTTAGTTTATGTATTTATAATTCGAGATGTAAAATAATGGATAGTAGTATCGTTTTAATTGTATTATTAGTTGGCGCATTCGTCACCTATTTATCAGGAAACAAGTTCGCACCTAAAATAGCTTTAGTATCAAGTATTGCTGCTTTCGGAGTGACACTATTAAGTTTAAATGCTTATCAAGCAGGTGAAAATTTAGATGTAAATGTACCTTGGATTACTCAACTAAACATAAACTTCGCCTTACACGTTGATGGTTTATCGTTAGTGATGTTATTGTTAACCACTGGATTATTACCCTTAATTATCTTATCTGGATTTATCACAAAATTTGAAAATTCAAGATCTATTTATGCATTAATGCTATTTATGGGTTTTGCAATGGCAGGAACGTTTTTAGCATCAGATGGAATTTTATATTATATATTTTGGGAAATTGCATTAATTCCTATTTATTTCATTGCCTTAAATTGGGGTAATGGAGATTTAGAAGAACGTAAAAAAGCCATTTTAAAATTCTTTATTTATACGTTTGCAGGATCTTTATTTATGCTTTTAGCATTTATTTATTTGTATACAAAAGGTGGTAGTTTTGACATCAATAAACTATATGCGTTACAACTAACAACTTCAGAAAAAACATATATTTTCGTTGCTTTCTTTTTAGCATATGCTATTAAAATTCCATTAATTCCATTCCATACTTGGCAAGCCAACACGTATAGCAAAGCGCCTGCTGTTGGTACGATGTTATTGTCTGGAATTATGTTAAAAATGGGATTATACAGTGTGCTAAGATGGCAATTGCCATTAACAGATGAAGTAGCAAAAGCACACATTCCATATATAGTTGCATTATCAATTGCCGGAATTATTTATGGTGCGATTGTAACATTAAAACAAAAAGACATTAAGAAATTTTTAGCCTATTCGTCTTTATCACACGTTGGTTTAATTGCTGCTGGTTTATATTCTTTAACTTTTGAAGGATTTCAAGGTGCGGTTTTGCAAATGCTTTCTCACGGAATTGTAATTGTTGGATTATTTTATGTTGTAGAATTAATTTACAGCAGATACAACACCTACGAAATTAAAGAAATGGGCGGCATCAGAATTCAAGATACGTATTTTGCATCGTTATTTATGATTATAATGTTAGCCTCTGTTGCGTTACCAACAACTTTTAATTTTATTGGCGAATTTAATTTACTTTACAGTTTATTTAAAGTAAACATCTGGTATGCCGTGGTTGCAGGTACAACAATTATTTTAGGCGCATTTTATATGTTACGAATGTTTCAAAAAGTAATGCTTGGATCAGAAACAAAATCATTTAAAAAAATAACAAAACAAGAAAGCATTGTATTAGTAATTATAGTAGGTTTAACAATTTTCTTCGGATTATTTCCACAACCAATTATCGATTTAATTACACCAAGTTTACAATCAATTTTAACTCAAATTAAATAATAATCATCATAAAATGACTACATTAATTGCTATAATAGGAATCGGAATATTTTGTTTATTAGCAGAAATAATGAATCTAAAAAAGATTATTATTCCTGTATCAATAATCGCCTTAATGGGGTTATTTGGTGTAAACTTAATTGATGAATTACCAGAAATCTCAGGTTACGAATCAATGATAATTTCAGATAAATTTGCAAAAGCATTTTCAAGTTTATTTATATTATTAACGGCTTTGCTTATTTTAATGAGTGCGCCGAGCTACAAAAACAGTTCAAAATTATCAGATTTTATTTCGATAAAAATATTTATGCTTTCTGGTGCGGTGGCAATGGTAAGTTTTAGCAATTTAGCTATGTTTTTCTTAGGAATCGAAGTATTATCTATAGGATTATATGTATTAGCAGGAAGTGATAGATTAAACATAAAAAGTAATGAAGCAGGTATGAAATACTTTTTAATGGGTTCTTTTGCTTCAGGTATTTTATTATTTGGAATTACGATGTTATACGGTGCAACAGGCACTTTTGATATCGGAACCTTATACGAAGCATCAATTTCTGCAAGTACTGAATTTTGGTTTTACATTGGTGTGATTTTAATTACAATTGGAATGCTGTTTAAAGTAGCCGCTACACCAATGCATTTCTGGGCTCCAGATGTATATGAAGGCGCTCCAACTCAAGTAACGGCAATAATGAGTACTTTAGCTAAAGTTGCAGCTATGGCTTCATTCTTTAAGTTAATTACAATATTAAACAGCCAAATGCTTTACAGTTATACACAGGTAATTGTTGTAGTTGTAATTGCAACTATGTTATTTGGTAACGTAATGGCACTTCGTCAGAAAAAAATAAAAAGAGTTATTGCTTATTCAGGTATTTCACATACTGGATTTATGCTTTTAACTTTATTAAACATAAATGCCGCAGAAAACAATTTATTATTTTACGCCGCATCGTATGCAATAGCTGGATTAGCAGCATTTTCAGTAATTTTATTTGTTACTAAAAATGAAGATAATGATTTCATAGACAACTTTAATGGCTTAGGTAAAAAACATCCATTAATGGCTTTTATTATAACCATCGCTTTATTATCAATGGCTGGAATTCCAATTTTAGCAGGGTTTTTTGCTAAGTTTTTCTTACTAAATCAAATAATCTCAAGTGGCTTTATTGGATTGGCAATTGTAGCCATTATTAACTCAATGATTGCAGTTTACTACTATTTTAAAATAGTAATCGCTATGTATACAAAAGAACCTACATATGGTAAAGAATACGCCAATCATTCAGAATATTATATAGTTGGAATAGTAGCTACAGTATTATTAATTCTGATAGGAATTTTCCCAGATTCGATACTGAATTTAATATAAGATATAAGAGAGTCCAAAATTACATTTGGACTTTTTTTTTACAACTCAATCAAAACAGAAACAGCATTGCCACCAAATCCAACGGCATTTACCAATATTCTATTTAATTTCTTAGTCGTGTTTTGATTTTTATAAAAAGGCGTTTCAATAAAATGTTGGTTTTGAAGCATCAATATGGCCAATTCAATACTCAATAATCCTGAGGTAGCAAACGTATGCCCTACTTTCCACTTATTTGAAGTTAACAAAGGTAATTTGTTTCCAAACACTTTTTTTATGGCTTCAAATTCCGTTTTATCACCCTGAATAGTTCCTGGTGCGTGCATTACGATTGCATCAATATCATTAACATTATAGCTTCCAATAGCCATTTTCATGGATTTTTGAAAACATTCCGCCTCAGTTGAAATAGAAGTACTACTTGATAAAATTTCTGTAGCAAATCCAATTCCTGTGATTTTGGCAATTGCTTTTTCCGAAGAAAGTGATAACGACAAACACGCCGCCGCCTCGCCCAAAACCATTGTATTAGATGTTTTTTCGAAATCCAAACATCTATTAGCTAAAGCATTATCTTCATTAGAATACACTTTTAAAGCCGTCATTTGGCTTAACGTAAAAGGTGTTAAAGGTGCTTCACTTGCCCCCACTAAAAACTGATTACACATTCCTGATTGCAACCAAGCAATTCCATTTAACAAAGCGTGCAAACCTGTGGAACAAGTAATTGAATGCGAAATTTCCGGACCATCTGTTTGTAAATCGTGCGACACCCAACTAGAAATATTTCCTAAAGTTGTAGCTGGAGAAGTAAACGTAGAAACCAATCCTTCATTAATAAAATCAGTATGGTACTTTTCAAATAATGTGGTAGCACCACGAGAAGATCCAAAATTAATTCCAATATTTTTATTCGAAAAATTACTGTTTTCAAAGCATTTTCTGGCAACCAAAATCGCCATTACTACCGATTTATCCAGATGTTTATATTTTGAATCTGAATTAATAATAGTATTTAAAAAAGTAATTTCTTTATCTGAAAATTTAGAAACCCAATATTCTTTTTTTGTAGCTTCTAACTTTTGAAACAACGAATTTTCATGCAAATAATTATTCCAAATTTCGGCAGAAGTAATTCCTAATGCAGAAATAGAAGCTATTGAATTTATATAAACAGGTTGTTTTAACATGAAATATCGTTTAAAGCTTGTTCGATAGTAGTATAAATTTGTTGCAAACTTTCCTCAGAAATAATGTAAGATGGTAAAATATAAATCACATTGCCAACTGGTCGTAAAATAATACCTTTCTCAATAAAATAATTATAAAATTCATTGCGTAAAGTACTATAATACGATTGTTTTTCAGAAACCTGAATTTCTAAAGCAAAAATAACTCCTAAAACACGAGTTGATTTTACCTTTAAATGTTTAGAAATATGTTTTTCAAACTCAAGATGCGAAACGTTAATCCTATTGATATTCTCATAAGTTTCTGGCTTTTCTAATAATGAAATACTCGCTAAAGCTGCTGCACAACCCGTTGGATTTGCAGTAAAAGTATGTCCGTGAAAAAGTGCATGATTGACATTATCACTCACAAAACCATCGAAAATGTCTTGTGAAAAAGTCGTAATCGCCATTGGAATTGTGCCACCCGTAAGAGCTTTACTCAAACACATCATATCGGGTTGGTTTTTCAAATAATCACAAGCAAACAGTTTTCCTGTTTTTCCAAAACCTGTCATCACTTCATCTGCAATGGTGAAAACATCATTTTTCTTACAAATTGAAAGCAAATTGTCTAATTCAGCAGCTTCGTACATAACCATTCCAGCAGCTCCTAAAACCAAAGGTTCAAAAATAAAAGCAGCGACTTCATTTTCAGAAATTGCCTTTTCTAATGCTAATTTTGAAATTTCTTCATTGCCTTTTGTAGGAACTGGAATTCGAACTACATTAATTAATGCCTCTTGAAACGCTTCTGTAAACAAGCCAATACCACTTACTGCCATAGCTCCGAAAGTATCTCCGTGAAAAGCATCTTCAAAAGCAATGATGGTGTTTTTTTTAATTCCTTTGTTATAATGATATTGAAAAGAAGCTTTTATAGCCACTTCCACAGCCGTAGAACCGTTATCAGAATAAAAGAATTTTCTTTGATTTGAAGGCAAAATTTCGACTAATTTTTCGGCTAATTCTACCACAACATTATGAGTAAAACCACCAAACAAAACGTGTTCTAAAGTCGTAAGTTGTTTGTAAATGGCATCTGCAATAAACGTATTACTATGCCCAAACGGATTGACCCACCAAGACGCAATAGCATCAATATATTGTTTCCCGTTTTCATCCCATAAAAATTCGTCTTTTCCTTTTACTATAGCAGGAAAATGCGAATTTATTTTATGTTGTGTATACGGATGCCAGTTATATATACTATCTTTTTCTGAAAGTGTCATTTTTTAAAAAGAATATAGAAAATAGAACATAGAAAAAAGATGCTCGTAAATTCTAAAATTATAGTGCAAAGATAAAGGCTATTTCTATATTCTATTCTATTTTTTGAAGATTTTCTCGAAACAAATCAGCGTAATATTTAATTACATTTTGGTCGAAATACGGTTCGTTGTCAATTCTTCCTATCATAGGAACCTTTGTTTTTTCTAAAATAATGCTTTCTGTAGCTTTATTTTCATCACCTGAAAAAATAATTCCAGCCACATTCAAATTTCTAGATTTCAAAATTTCAATTGTCATTAAGGTATGGTTGATGCTTCCTAAATAATGACGAGAAACCACAATTACTTTATAATCTGGTTGAATGATGTCAATAACACAATCCTTATTATTTAAAGGTACTAAAACTCCACCGGCACCTTCAACTACCAAATGATTTTTAGTTTTTGGCTGCTTAATTTGTTTTAAATCTATTGTAATTCCATCTATTTCAGCAGCATAATGCGGACTTGCAGGTGTTTGCAGTGCATATGCGTTTTTATGAAAAGTTGTGGTTGTATTTGATACATATTTCTCTACTTTATTTGTGTCGGAATTATCTAAATCGCCCGCTTGTATAGGTTTCCAATAATCGGCATCTAAAGCTTCTACAATAATTGATGAAGCAATTGTTTTGCCTACATCGGTTCCGATTCCAGTTATAAATAGTTTCATATTTTTGAGTTGTGTTGTATATTTAAAATTAGATACACAGATTTGACAGATTAAACGGATTTCAAATTTTGTTTTTTATCGTTAGTTAAAATAATTCTTTCAAATTCTACTTCTTCACCAAAATTTAAAAGCAAACCTACTTCTATTTCTGTAGATTTTAAATAATTATAAAGCTGACTTGAATGAGCCGACATTAATAATTGAGCTGATTTTAATTCAACTATTACTTTTTCTTCAACTATTAAATCTGCAAAATATTCACCAACTAATCTATTCTTATAAAAAACTTTAATTTGTTTTTGAGCTTCTACATTTAATCCGAGTTCAAGCAATTCAAAATACATTGCATTTTGATATACACGTTCTAAAAAACCATATCCTAATGAATTATACACATTATAATAAGCTTTTAAAACTTTTTCTGTTATACTTTTATGTAGTAATTTATTCATAAAAATCCGTTTAATCCGTCAAATCTGTGTATCTAAAAATTAAAATTCAAAATTACAGCTTTCGCACTTATATTTTTGATTCGAAAATAAGGGCATTGATAAAGTAAGTAAGGCATAAATGAAAGCAAAAAAAGATTTAAAATCTTTAATAGAAGTAACCATAGTGATTTTTTGAGAACCACAACTCGGGCATAATAATAATTCGCCTTTATCATCAACAGAATATTCTGGAATGGAGTCTAAAATATGTCTTGCTTTTAGTACGTCTTCTGAATTTACAAATAATTTAACGCCGCCTAAAGCATTACTCCATGCAGGTTCGGTGTTAATTGTATTTTCATTTTGTAAAAATACTTCGATATCTTCCGATTCTAACTTGGCTTTAAACAAATACGCTTCAGAGGAATATTGATAATTGGCAACTTCAATTAATGATTGTTTCATATTTATAAAAGTATTAATGCACTTAATTCGTCTAATACATTTTTCATTTCTAATTCTGTAGTATATGAATGTAAACAAAATCGAAGTCTTTCTTGACCTTCTGGAACGGTTGGCGACAAAATAGCTTTCACTTCAAAGCCTTTTTCTTGTAATTGCGAAGCTATTTTCTTTACTTTATTATTTCCAGGAATTATGGCCGAATGAATGGCCGATTTACTATAAACAAATAAGGGTTTTATACCTAAAAGTTGTTTTTGCTGATTGAAAAAAGTAATGTTCTCTATTAATTTGAGAAGTTCAACCGACTGAAGCAAATTTTGATACGAAATTAAAATTGTAGCTACCGAATGAGGCGAAAGTCCGGTTGTATATATAAAACTTCTGGCAAAATTAACTAAATATTCAGTTAAGTCAGCATTTCCTAAAATAGCAGCACCGTGACAGCCCAAACCTTTTCCAAACGTCATAATTCTGGCAAATACTTTATTTTGAAGTTGTTGCGATTGTACTACGCCTGCGCCTTTCTCTCCAAAAACTCCTAATGCGTGTGCCTCATCAACCACTAAAAGTGCCTTAAATTTTTCTGAGAGTTGTACTAAAGTTTCCATATTTGGCGTATCGCCATCCATTGAAAAAACGGATTCTGTAACGATGTAAATTGTCTGTTGTTCGGAATTTGGAATTTGGAGTTTGGCAATTTTCGTTTCTAAATCTTCGTAATCGTTATGTTGAAATTTATACGATTTGGCGTGACTCATTTGTATACCATCACGAATGGAAGCGTGACATAATTCGTCATATAAAATAACGTCATTTCTTTGCGGCACAGCGCTAAAAAAACCAACATTAGCATCGTAACCAGAATTAAAAATTAAAGCCGCTTCAGATTGATGAAAAGCTGCAATATATTTTTCTGTAATGTCATACAAATTATGATTTCCTGAAATTAATCTAGAACCTGTTGCGCCGTTAATTTTTATATTATTATCAACTAAATATTGATGTGTATTATCAAAAATTTGTTCGTTTTTAGCAAAACCTAAATAATCGTTAGATGAAAAATCGATTCCATTTGTAGCAATAGGCAAATTGCGTAAAGCATTTGAGTCTTTACGAAAAAGTAGTTTTTGCTGAAGTGCTTTTGGAATTTTCATATATGTAAAAATAAAAAAAATCCCGATAAGAAAACACTTATCGGGATTGTTATTTTAATAAATAACGGATTTAGTCTGCTAAAACAATTACTTTATTGTTATTCATCTCTATAGTACCAGATTGAATGGCTAACCAATACGTTTGCTCATTTACTTTTGTAAATTTTGCTTCGTTGTTTTTATCAATATTAAAACTTGCTGCACTGATTTTTACATTTCCTTTTTGTAAAATGGAAACTACCGCCGCGTGATTGTTTAACATTTGAAACTCGCCATTAATTCCTGGAACAGAAACAGATGTTACTTCTCCTGAAAATAAAGTGGCTTCTGGTGATACTATTTCTAAAATCATACTTTTATAATTGATAATTAATAATTGACAATGGATAATTAATTGTCAACTATTAATTGATAATTGTCTAATTAATTAAGCTTCCGCTAACATTTTTTCTCCAGCTTCAATAGCTTCTTGGATACTTCCTTTAAGGTTAAATGCTGATTCTGGTATACGGTCTAATTCACCGTCCATAATCATATTAAATCCTTTGATTGTATCTTTAATATCTACTAAAACACCTGGAATCCCTGTAAACTGTTCTGCTACGTGGAAAGGTTGAGATAAGAAACGTTGTACTTTACGAGCACGAGATACGACTAATTTATCTTCTTCAGATAATTCTTCCATACCTAAAATCGCAATAATATCTTGTAATTGTTTGTAACGTTGTAAAATTTCTTTTACTCTTTGTGCACAATCATAGTGCTCATCACCTAAAACTTCAGGAGATAAAATACGAGAAGTAGAATCCAATGGATCTACCGCTGGATAAATACCTAACTCAGCAATTTTACGAGACAATACTGTTGTAGCATCTAAGTGAGCAAATGTTGTTGCTGGCGCCGGGTCAGTTAAGTCATCCGCAGGAACGTAAACCGCTTGTACCGATGTAATAGAACCTGTTTTTGTTGAAGTAATACGCTCTTGCATAACTCCCATCTCTGTTGCTAAAGTTGGTTGGTAACCTACTGCAGAAGGCATACGTCCTAAAAGTGCAGATACTTCAGAACCCGCTTGTGTAAAACGGAAAATGTTATCTACGAAGAAAAGTACGTCTTTACCTTGTCCAGTTCCAGCTCCATCACGGAAATATTCCGCAATAGATAATCCTGATAATGCTACACGAGCACGAGCACCAGGTGGCTCATTCATTTGTCCGAAAACGAAAGTAGCTTTTGACTCTCTCATTCCTGGCATATCTACTTTAGATAAATCCCATCCTCCATTTTCCATAGAGTGCATAAATTCATCACCATATTTTATAATTCCTGACTCTAACATCTCACGAAGTAAGTCATTTCCTTCACGTGTTCTTTCTCCTACTCCTGCGAATACTGAAAGTCCACCGTGACCTTTTGCAATATTATTAATTAACTCCTGAATTAATACCGTTTTACCAACTCCAGCACCACCAAATAAACCAATTTTACCTCCTTTTGCATAAGGCTCAATTAAGTCGATTACTTTAATACCTGTAAATAAAACTTCAGAAGAAGTAGCTAAATCTTCAAATCTTGGTGCCGCACGGTGAATAGACATTCCGTTATCTCCGTCTTTAGGTAACTCACCTAAACCATCGATAGCATCACCAATAACGTTGAATAAACGACCATAAACGTCTGGTCCAATTGGCATTTTGATTGGATTTCCTGTTCCAACCACTTCAGTACCTCTTGATAAACCATCAGAAGAGTCCATTGAAATAGTACGTACCGTATTTTCTCCAATATGAGATTGTACCTCTAAAACCAATTTAGTACCGTCTTTTTTAGTAATTTCTAACGAATCATAAATTTTTGGAAGTTCTCCGTTAGTAGTGTCAAACACTACGTCTACAACTGGTCCAATAATTTGTGCAACTTTTCCTGTAACTTTAGACATTGCTTATGTATTTATTTAATAGCTATTTATTATTGAAAAAAACATACTTTTTTCAGAGTGCAAAGATAGTTTTTTTAGATGCAATTATGCAATATATTTTTTGACTTTTTTTCAAAAAAAAAGCGAAATAGTGATTATTTCGCTTTTTTGTGTTATTCACATTTTTGATTTTATATTTTTAATCAAGATTTTAATTGAAATTGATTCTACTCAAAATAAATTTTAAAAAAACCCGATTCGTTTTTTGAATCGGGTTTGAATTTAATTAATTACTAATTTTTTAATTTGTTTTATTAAAGTATCGGAAGTAATTTCAACCATATACAATCCTTTCGATAAATCAGACGTATTTATTTGTAATTCTCTAGAGTTTACTTCATTTATTTCTTTAACTTTTTTTCCTAAAATATCATAAATTACAATTGATTTAATACTTTCAGAATTATTTTGCAAATAAACTTGAACAAAATTTGAAGCAGGATTTGGAACCAATAAAAAATTACTTGTTTCAAATGCTAAGTTTCCTAAAGCAGAAACAAACTGAGTGTTAAACGTATTTGTTACAATGGCAGGATTTGTATCAAAATAAATGTTTGCAGTGTTTGGTATAATATCTCCAATTGCAAAACCTGGTTTTAGTTTTATTTTAAAGCACACATAACCTTTACTCAATTCCTCATTTGAAAGTGCTGGAGGTAAATTAATGTAATCAAACTTCCAAATGATTTGGTTGTTAATTCTTTCCATTACGTAACCATGACTTGCGCTAATCATTTGTATACTCGTTTCATCTAATTTCGTATCTAATATATCTTCAATTTTGACACTCAAAGCATTTGCAGTTCCTTCATTTTGGAAACGAATAGTATAATATAAATAATCGTTAGCGGTAAACTGATTGTATTGAATTTTATCACCATGCGACTCCATTTTATCATTTGGATCATAAGAAGCAACAACAATTTGAGAATTTGAAAAAGCATTATTGGATAAATTAATATCTCCAGATGGAGCGGAAACTGTAGCATTATTTGTCAAAACATTATTTATATTCACAATAGGTATTGCTGGAACACTCATTGTAACATTTATAAATCGAGTTTCATATGGATTTAGATTTGCAAAATCATAAGTAAATCCAGTTGCGTTACTCACAATTCCAGGTTGTGATACAGAAGTTATTGTTGCGTTAGCGTCTTTAGTAAATGAAACTTGTCCACTTGTTGTTGCTATACCTAAATTTCTATAAACAATTTTATTGGTGTAGTTAAATCCCGGTCTTGGTGGAGAAATTGAAACTATTGAAACAGCTACATCATTATAACCAGACACAAGAGTTATTGGGAAATATAATGTTTGTGTTCCACTTCCTAATGTTATGCTTACATCATTATAATTAGTTGTACCAGCAGAATAATATGGTGCATATTCTGAACTTAATGTATAACTAAAATCATACGTATTAATTGGATTTGAATCATAAACGGTATACGTTCCAAAAGGAGAAGATATATTACTTATTGGTCCAGCATTATTTTGTTGTGAAACAAATGATCCATAGGTAAAATTAACTTCACCGCTATCTTTAATTCCATTATTATTTACATCAACATATGCAATAAGATTTATTTTGTCTGAACATTCTGGCGGACCAGTTGTAAAACTTCCTGCTTTAATAAATACAGCAGAATCAAAAGCAGTATCACTTCTATCAGCCACAACTAATTTAATATGATAAGGGTGATTAGGAATAATAGCTGATGAAGCGGTCATTTCAGCAGTTTGCCCATTAAAATTTGTTGCTGAAGCATAATTAGTAGCTCCAGAAAAATAAGTGTCAAAAAAACCAGGATTTACGGAAATACAACTATTATTATATAATGCATCTCTTATAGTAACTACTGAAACTGGTGCTGTTGTTCCGGGTACAACTGCTAAATTTGTGGTAACCCCTGACACTAAATCAGTTAGTAAAAAAGCAAAGGCATCTGCATAAGCACATTGATAAGTACCATATTCATCGGAAGCAAATAAGAAATTAAAACTCATAAACTCATTCAAACTTGTAAAATCAAATTCAAGTTTTGTTGCATTTTTTGAATTCATAGCTGCTCCTGTAGCCGCTAAAATTATATTTTCAAGCTGTAAATCACCTGACCAACCATTAGCACCTTCGCTTAAAATGGATGTATTTGGACCAGGTACATTATTTACATTACCAGTAGAAAGTACAATTCCAGATGATAACGGGAAAGTTGGGTTGGTATTTGTAAAATATCCAATACCATTAGTTGAACCAAAATTAATACCTGTACTAGAAGTTACATTTGAAATAGTGATACATGGATTATTTACTAAAACATTCGTTACTAATTGCTGGTTTGTATACGTTGTTGTATTAGTAACTAAAGGAGGTAAAGATATATGGGGAGTAAAAGCATAACCTGTTGTCCAGTTACTTTTAGCACTAACACCGCAAATTCTTCTTATATAAAATTTGTAATCAATTCCAGTTATTAAACCAGATGCTGTATAAGTATTTTGATTTACTAGTATTCCTACAGATGTACTTGTTGGTGCCGCTTCATTAGCCAATAAAACGAGTGCTTCCCATTGGGTTGCTGAACCAACAGCCCATGTTAGTATTGCGCTTGTTGCGCTAATGCCATTTGTAGAAATTGAAGTGGGAACTGAACATGTGGATGTTGTAAAAATTGAGTATAAAGACCAATTACTAGAACTTGTAGCTGAGCAAATTGTTCTTACGAACGCTTTATAAGTTGTTCCAGATATTAACCCTGAAGCTATATAGGGATTGGTAGTTGTCAAAACACCTGTTGAAGTTGCTGTTGGCGCAGTCATAGACCATGGTTGAACAATTACTTCCCATTGAGTTGCTGCGTTATTTGCGGCCCAAGACACTGCTACACTTGTTGGACTAGTACTATTTATAGTAACTAGAGTTGGAACTGAACATGTTGGTGTGGTAAAAATTGAGGATGAAGTCCAATTAGTAGTACCTGTAGCTGAGCAAATTGTTCTTACATATGCTTTATAAGATGTTGCAGGTAATAATCCTGAAGATGTGAAAGGATTTGTAGTTGTCAAAACACCTGTCGAAGTTGAAGTTGGCGAAGCCATAGATGATGGTTGAACAATTACTTCCCATTGAGTTGCAGAACTATTTTCAGTCCATGCTAATGTAACTGTATTTGAAGTTACTGTAGATGTAATTATCGATGTTGGCGGTAAACAAGTCGTCACAGGACCACAAGCTACATTAGCAATCCAACCTGGTAGATTATAAGTGCTATCGCTTCTAAATCTGAAAGTTAATGAACCATCAGAACTTGAAGAAGTTATGTATCCAGGACTATTAGTTCCCCAGAAAGCACCTGGTAATCCTCCAGGAATATTTCCTGCTGGATTTGCACTTGAAATTTGTGGCGCATTGATAGAGTTTCCATTATAAATATAAAGACCGTCGTAATTGGCTTCTGTTTCGAAAGAAGTAAAACTTACTGTAACAAAATCTCCAGGATTATTTGGATAAATAGTTACTGTATAATCACTATTATCTGTATAATTTGTAGTTGCACCTTCAGGATCAGTAAACGTTCCTCCACAAACTGGTGATGTTTGTGCATATGTTAATAGTGTTCCGAAAAATAATGCAAAAAAACTTAAAAGTAGTTGTTTTTTCATGGTTGGTTGATTTATAATTTTCAAATATATATTGATTTTTAATCACTTACAAACAATAAACAAGTTTTTTATTCTAAAAAATCATATTATTAGCGAAACAGGGTTTTAATCATTACTAATTTAAAAGAAATCAGTAGTTATTTTAATTGTATGGTAATAGAATTTTATTATTATGTTCCTTGAGTTAAAACTAAAAAACTTTAATAAAAAAGCGAAATAGTGATTATTTCGCTTTTTTATTTATTCTACTGTAACTGATTTTGCTAAATTTCTTGGCTGATCCACATTACAACCTCTTAATACTGCAATGTGATAGGATAATAATTGCAAAGGTATTGTAGTTAGTAACGGTGTTAAAGCTTCCGAAGTTTCTGGAATTTCAATTACGTGATCTGCTAAAGCTTTTACTTGCGTATCGCCTTTCGTTACAACCGCAATAATTTTTCCGCTTCTTGATTTGATTTCTTGGATATTACTTACCACTTTGTCGTAATGCCCTTTATTTGGAGCAATAACTATCACTGGCATTTGTTCGTCAATTAAAGCAATTGGTCCGTGTTTCATTTCCGCAGCTGGATAGCCTTCAGCGTGAATGTAAGATATTTCTTTTAATTTTAAAGCGCCTTCTAATGCTACAGGAAAGTTAAATCCTCTTCCTAAATATAAAGCATTTGGTACATCTTTATAAATTTTAGCAATTTCAAAAGCCACATCATTTGTTTGCAACGCTTCTTTTACTTTTTCAGGAATCATTTCTAATTCTAACAAATAACGTTGGTAATCCGAATGATTCATAGTTCCTTTTGCTTTAGCTAAACGTAACGCTAAAAGGGTTAGAATTGTAATTTGAGTAGTAAATGCTTTGGTAGAAGCTACTCCAATTTCTGGACCCGCGTGTGTATAAGCTCCTGCGTGAGTTTCTCTTGAAATAGAAGAACCTACAACGTTACAAACTCCAAAAACAAAAGCCCCGTTTTCTTTGGCTAATTTTATAGCCGCTAAAGTATCGGCTGTTTCTCCTGATTGAGAAATAGCAATTACCACATCGTCTTTATTGATAATCGGATTTCTATATCTAAATTCTGAAGCATATTCCACCTCAACTGGTATTCTTGCAAATTCTTCAATTATATATTCGGCAACCAAACCGGCGTGCCATGACGTGCCACATGCAATAATTAAAATACGTTTGGCATTGGTAAATTTTTCTAAATTATCTTCCACACCCGACATTTGAATAATGCCTTTGTTTGCTAATAATCTTCCTCTGTAAGTATCTTTAATTACATTTGGTTGTTCGTATATTTCTTTTAACATGAAATGTTCGTAACCTCCTTTTTCAATTTGCTCTAAGTTCATTTGTAATTCTTGAACATAAGGGTCTACTAAAGAATCGTCTTTAATTTTACGAACTTTCATTGGTTTTTTCAAACGAATAATAGCCATTTCTTCATCTTCTAAATAAATAGCATTTGAGGTAAATTCAATAAAAGGCGAAGCATCTGAAGCCACAAAATATTCGTCTTCACCAATACCAATTGCTAATGGAGAACCTAAACGCGCACAAACAATTTCGTCTGGCTTGTTTACATCAAATACTACAATTGCATAAGCACCGACAACTTGATTTAAAGCTACTTGCACAGCTTTTCCTAATTTTAAATTGTCTGTTTTCTGAACGTCTTCAATTAAATTAATTAAAACTTCGGTATCCGTATCAGAATGAAAAACATAGCCTCTTTTAATTAATTCTTTTTTTAACGGTTCATAATTTTCAATGATTCCGTTGTGCACAATGGCTAATTTCCCGGAATTTGAAAAATGAGGGTGTGAATTTACATCATTTGGTACTCCGTGAGTCGCCCAACGTGTATGCCCAAAACCTATATGTCCGTCAGTAGTTATTTCTTTTGCAACTTTTTCTTCTAAATCGGAAACTTTCCCTTTAGTTTTACAAAGTTTTAAATTTTTTCCGTCATATAAAACTAAACCAGCACTATCGTAACCTCGATATTCTAATCTTTTTAATCCTTTAATAATTATTGGATAAGCTTCTCTATGACCAATATAACCTACGATTCCACACATATATATAAGGGTTTAATTTGGTTTTGTATAATGTATAACTAATTTCAATTTTTTAGATGCGTCTGCAGGGCTAGGATTTGTACCGTGAAGCACAACACCTTGTTGCTCCATAATTGAAGCTACAGGAAAATATTCAACAGCATCATTTGTTCCCATTATAGTATTATTCAAACTACGTGGCGATTTATAATAATAATTATTAGAATACGCAATATTTTCAGTAACGGTAAGACCTAATCTTACGTTTTTATTTAAATTAGTATCCGTACTATTAATTAGATTATTAATATGTTGTGTGATTCTAATTTTATATTTAATTCCTTTTTTGTTAGCAGTATCGTCACGTTCAATAATTCCGCCAAAAATTAATTTATTGTATTTTGTATTTGAACTTGTGGTAGCATCAAAAGTATAATCTACTAAAGGCTTTTGATTCGTAGCATCAAATAAATACAACCTTTCCGCTTCTAATTGATTGGCGCCTGCCATTGCTGTTTTATCTATATAGCACTCTAAATACGCTTCATTAATTAACCAGCCTTTTAATCGTAATTCTTCTAACTCATCTGGCACTTGATTTGCACCAGCAACGAAAACTCCATTCACTAATTGCTTAACATCTGTATCGCCAAAAACATCTATGTACACTACAGAACCTTTTCCACCTTTCAAAAATAAATTAGAATTCTGCCCTGTTACTTGATTTGAAGCAGACAATCCAGTATTGTATACTCCAGAATAAGAATAATCTTGTAAAGAAACTGAATTTGCACCAGAATTTACACCTAAATTTAGCACAGCTGTTTTAGAAGTTGCTGCAGTTCCTGTGGCAGCACCATCTTCTACAGAGCTATAATTTATATTTACCTTTGCGTTTGAAAAATTAATCATGGCCATAGCACCTTCTTCTCCTGGAAGTTGTTCCATTTTAAAATACAATCCTTTAAAATATTGTTTAAATTCATTGTTGTTAATTAGGTTTGCGCTTCCAGCTTCTAATATTCTTTTCTTAAAAAAAGCTTTATTTAAAGTTAGATATATACCCGGCGCTAAACGTTCCTTAACTACTCGTAATGAAGCATCATTTTGATTGGCTAATACTACATCATTTGCATCTACATATTCCAAAATACCTGTTGTGGTATTGAATTTTGTTTTATAAACAATAATTTCTGCTTTATTAAAAAAGAACTGATCGTTTTCTGCTGTATTTGGACTATCATTTAAGCGTGTTCCGTTTTGTACAGAGTTTCCATTACCATCATTTCCTCTTTTTAGATTCTCAAAATTAATTGAAGTACCATTTGCAGAGCCGTCAGAAAAATAGCGTTGGGCTGTTTGAGAATTATCTAATGGGTTATATGAATGTAAATAATATCCGTTTTCGTACACACTCAATTTCATTTTACTTTCTTTGTTTGTACCATAAACTGAATTCAAAGCATATACTTTAGAACCATCGGTATTCGTAGATTCCACTGTACTAAAATAAGGCACATACAAAATCGCGTTTTCTACTTGCACATTCGTTCCAAATTTAGGCTGAGCTGCTGCTAACGAAACTTGAGAAACAAAATTTGCTTTCGTAACTCCAAAGTATGGGTTATTATAAATCCCTAAGGGATTTATTGGCAAATTATTGGTTTGCACTTCTTCTGTTTTGACAGAATACGCTTTCAATTGTGCTTCATGTGTACTGAAATCAAAATGTTCGTCACCCACTAAATCTGATCCAATAGTATTAAAATCTTGATCACAAGAAATAAATACCATTGAAAAAACTAAAAATAATATGGTTAGCTGTTTTCTCATTTTTATTGTACTTTATTTTTTAAAAACTCTAAATATGTTTCTTTAAACGATTCTTTCGGGGTGAAAGGTAAAAAAGGTTTTTTTGAAGTTTCTATATATTTTGTTAAATCTGCAGACACGCCTTCTGAAGCTATTATTATAGCATCTGAATGATCAATTGTTGCCTTCATTAAATTAGTAAAAACAGGTTCTTTGTACTTAGAAATAGCAGCCTCAGGTAAATTATCATATGCTAACTTAGTAATTAATTCTGCATCAAGCATTCCTTCAAAATCTGTAGCATAAATAGACGTGATAATTTTTGTGTCTTCAAAAATACCTTCATCTTTATAATAATGCTTTAAATATACAGGCAACAAAGACGCCATCCAACCATGAACATGAATAATATCGGGTACCCAAT
>NZ_JAGNYF010000001.1 GCF_017985075.1 Flavobacterium sp. | reverse complement strand
ATTCTGCCTTTACTTTCTCTCTTGTTTCTGGAGCGATACTTACTAAAAAGTGGTAGGCTTCAATAATGTTTTTACTTCTTTCTTCAGCTGCTAAACGTTCAACTGGATCTGCAATAGTATCAGGATGGTCTTCCTTCATGCTATTTCTATATATTGTTTTTAATTCTTTTAATGTTGCATCTCTGGTAACATTAAGTAACTTTCTGTACCCAATAATTTTCTGTGTAGTCATATAATTTTGAAAATAAAAGTGCAAAAATAGTGATTTATTCTTTAATTACACAAGAAAAATCGAAACAACGCAAAAACATAATCATTTATTATTGAATTAATTACATAAAAAAAGCCTCACATTTCTGTGAAGCTTTCTAGTAGCCTTGTCAGACAGCATCTCGAACAATTTACATAAAGATTATGAGCAGTTTTTGATGTTTTATGAAAGCAAAAAAACCTCTAAATTTCTTTAGAGGTTTTTGGTTCATAAAAATACCCATATCAAGTGAAAAATCTCACTGTCTTTTTGAAGAATTAGAGCTTTTTGATAATATTAGAAAAGCAAGGCAGCAACAATGAAATATTTTACAAAAATGATTCAAAAACAACAAATTGAACTTATTTTGTTAGGTTTATAAAAACAAAAGATAATCAAAACTTTTTAATTAATAAATCGAAATACTGTTTGAAAGTTTCAAATGAAAAATAAGATAACCCCAAAATTATATAACATAAATAACAATATTTATAAAATTTAGTTATAAGAAACAAGGTTCCTATTCCAGATAAATTTATTAAAATTGAAATTGGTGCCATAGGATCACCACATTTTCACTTATAAACCGCACTTTGATTTATTTAATTTACTTGAAATTTTTAAATTAAATAAATTTAAGCGCGTTTTTTACTCTTAAAGTTTTTATTGCTAATAAAGGGTCTTTTGAATATAGATTCATATTGTTATTAACCATTTTGTAATTCGTGAAAAATCTATCTGGATTTTGTTGACTAAATAAAAACAAAGGTTTTAATGATTCCATTTTACTCATAAAAAAATCATCTAAATATGCTCCATTAACATGGTGCACTAAAATTAAACCAAAGCATAGGTTTTTAATTAAACTAATTTTTTCTGAAATAACAGTAGCTTCATAATGAATTAAATAAAGTGTAAATTCATGTGAATTATATGTTAGCTGATATCTTATTGCTTTTGGTTCAACTACCATTCCAACTAAATCATTAAACCTTGATATTGTTTTGTACTCTTTCAATTCATCCCCAATAAATTTTTCAATTTCATCAAGGTCGTATTGAATTTTATCTATAATTCTTATACCATATAGACCTAATTTATTATCAAAAAAACTAAACTCCCTTTCTAACCCAAAATAACCTGTTAATTCAAGATTATTTTGAATCATATCATAGTCCATATTTAAATCTACAAGAATAAAATTTTCAATATTTAAATTAATTTCCTCATCCAATAATTGAATTATTGACTGAACATCCATACCTGAACAAGGATAAAAAAAAGTAGTTTTAGTAGAAATATCCTCAGTAATTATTGTATCGAACATATGGTGTTAATTTTAATTAGTTTCTAAAAAATCGATTACTTCCTGGGATATTATTGGAACACCGTATTCTCCATTTGCATACAAACTAATTGGTTCATTATTAATATTTTTAATATAATTATTAACAACATTCTCATTATTTAAAATATAATTTCTCCTAAAAAGTTTTTTATACCTAAAAACAATTCTAGTATGTTCATTAATTAATCCAATATTTCTCAAATGTTCAAATCTACTATTTAAGTAATCCGTTTCAAACAATATATTATTCCCTACATTATTGTCATAATATCCAGTTTTAATTGGAAAACGGTATACGTCTAACACAAAAATACCATTTTCTCTTAAAACTGGTTTAAAATTTAAAACTGTTGAATTATAATAATTCATAAGTCCTTGCAAAAAATTACCTTGTGTATTATAAAAAAATTTATTGAACGACAATGGTGCTTCACTCAATATGATTAATCTAATTGGGTTGACCCAATATTGTATTTCATTCTCAATACAAGTATTAATATCTAAAATTTGATTTTCTAAATTTAATAAAAATGAATTCAAATTTTTATCAGTTAATTCAAGATTTTCTAATTTAGTAAATTGTGTACTTATAAAATTTATTTGTTCGTTATTCATATTTTTCTTTAATAATTATTTAAATTAATGTTTTTTCAAAATTAATGTTTTTTTTAAAATATATGGTGCTTGCTATTAAAAACCCAACAACATGACACAAATGTGAAACTGTATCATTATTTCCCATTAACCCTATTTCACTAAACATAAATATTCCAAAAAGAATTCTAATTCCTAATTTATATTTTTCAATTGATAAGATGTAATTTGTAAGTAAAAAAAAGTAAAATCCTGAAACACCAACAAATGGTAAAGATATTCTAAGAGCTATAAACGGGAAACAAATCAATGAAATTAAGATTATATAACAAATAACTTTTTTTAATCCTATTGCATAATTAATTTTAGGTAGGAATAATATAAATAATAATAAAATATTGTAAAAAAAATGTGATGGACTAGAATGTATAAAACCGCATAAAATTGGATTCCAAACAAATAGGTATTGAACTATTTCCGGTTCAAAAAAAAATAATGCTATTTCATATATTAAATTAACCACTAACATAATTGATATTACTTTTAAAAAAAGTAATACAGGCGTCTTAAAATCTATTATATTTAGTATATTCATTTTAATAAAATTAAAGTTAAAAACCTATAGTTTTTTTTGAAGTTATTCGAAAGTTCACTTCAGATTCTATATATTCAGTTAAATTATCAGAAGTTGAGTTAGTATTGTTAAAAAGTATTTCTTCTACTAAATATTTTTTTTTAATGTTTTGAATTTGGCCACCAGAAAGGTCATATTTAAAACTCACATTAGTTAATGATTCATTACTAAATTGCGGAAACTGGCTTTTTAATATTTTCAATCTTGTGGGCTGTTCGGGCTTATCAAATGGCAACTTATATAAAATTCTTCTATCAAATGCTGTGTCTATATTTTGAATTAAATTGGTTGTAGCAATAAAAATGCCTTTAAAATCTTCTAATTCTTGCAATACAATATTCTGCATGGCATTGTTCATTTGGTCGACAGATGATGTAACGGTATTACGTTTACTAATTAAGGCGTCGCACTCATTAAAAAATAAGATTGGTTCTTTTTCATAAAATTTAAGTGCTAAATTATATTCATGAAAAACTCTTTTTATGTTACGCTCACTTTCACCAACCCATTTTGATTTAATAGCAGCAACATCTACTAATAATAATACCCTATTATTCTTTTTAGCAATCTGCTTCACTAATTCTGTTTTACCAGTACCTGGAAATCCATAAAAAAGCATTGTTAAGCCAGATTTTAGACCATTTAATTCAAATTTTTTACTAATGTCTCTGTACTTATCTGATGTTAACTCAAATATTTGAGTAATGGATTGATTTGTTTGCTCATTAAAAAACAAATCAACATTTTCAATTTCTTCGGGTTTAATTTGAACAGCATATTTGGTTGTGAAATTTTTATTATCAGGACAAACCTCATGAGAAACTATATGTTTCTTAATTTTTTCACCAGGTAATACTAATGTAAAATCAACAAATTCTGGCGTTTCAAATTCTAGATATTCCTCAGAAAACAAAATGCTTTTTTCTGAAACAATTCGTTGTTTAAATCTAAAACTTAAAGAAGAATCATCATCAAAATAGTCTAATATTTGTTCTAAATCAAACTCTTGAATTCCATACTGATGGTGCGAAATAATATAAAACAAAACGGCTTTTTCCTCAAAATTTAATACTTTGGAATCTAACACCTCTCGTATTAATTGAAATTCAGAAAATTTTGAAACATAATTTAAAATAGTATCAGTTAATATATCTTTTTCAACAGCATATAATGATTTACTAATAAAATGTTTAATATTTAAAAATGCCTCATTTTGATTTTTTGGAATTGAAAAAATAAAACGAGAAGCATCATTGTTTATTACACCATCAATTACTTCGTCTGTAAACAAATAATCATTTGTTGAACGGTTACTTCTTACAACTCGTAGTCGGACGAGTCCTTTAATTTTCCATTGTTTTAAAACTTCTAATGTAGTTATAAAATCCATTGGCTTGAACCCTAATGATTTCATAATTGTAGTAATTGAATCCGTTTCACCACTTAATTGGTCGCAAATAATAATAGAAAAAACAGCAGCAGATTTAATATCAACATTAAAAAAAATAGCAACAAGCAATAAGTCCTTTTGTAATTTTTCTAAAAAAATATCCGAGCAAAAAAGAGATTTGTGTTTATGTTCATAAATTTCTCCAACACTAGTTAAAATTATATTATCTAATTGATTGTTCATAAATTAATTATTTATTAAGATTATTTTATTGTCTTTAATTTGAATAGGTAAACTTAAAACCGCTATATGATTAGAATAAATTACTAAATTAAATATGCCTGATTCATAACTACATCTTATTGGTATAGTTCCCCATACATTTGTTTGATAATAATAAAAAATAACTTTAGATTGCAAACCATTAAATTGATCTACTTCATAAATCACACTACTATCTAGGAAACCCGCCTCATAAACTTTGTTTTGAAAATAAGCAATAAATTTTTCTTGATTAGTTAAAAAATCTTCATAAAGGCATTTTCCAAGGACAACAGGTGCTGCTTTTAATTCAAACTCATTATTATCATCACTTTCTAAGTAAAAACTAATATCATTTGGATTTATAGTATCGATAGGTTCAATAATAAAAAAATTTGATTCTAATGAAATTTTATAATTATGCTTTTGAGCAAAGGTAATTTTAACGAAAAATAAAAATGCAACAAAAAATAAATGGTGTTTTTTCATGTTTAAAAAATTTAGATTAGTTAAAAAAAGGCATTATATTTTTAAAATTTCAACTTGTTTTAGCAAGTTGAAATTTTAAAGAAGTATACTTATTATTTATAAGTAAATCATAATAAAAATTATACGTTTCTAGGAAATTTTGTTCTTTACAAAAGTTACTTTTTAAATTAGTAGGAGATGAAATAATTTTAATAGTTTTATAATCAATAGAATTCTGAGAGGCTAGAATAATTAAGGTGCCTTCTCTATTAGGCAGCTCTTTTATTATAGATTTTAAAAGTAATTTAGTCGCTTTAGAATCAAGTTGCATAGAATAATTATAGCCACTTTTATTTTTAGGACTAGGGGTGGTTGGAAATCTTTTTTTAATTAAATTAAAGGTTAGACAATGGTTTGAAATAGGAACTAATACTTTTTTTAAATTTTTCATAATTAAAGATTTAGAGGACAAAACTACATTCGGATTACAGGAAAAAAAAATAATTTGAAAAAACATACCGCAAAACATTGCGGACAAGTAAGAAAATCATATATTTGAAACCATGCAGCAACAAAGAATAGAATGGATTTGTGAAGCACTAAGTGTTCCATCCAATTTAGAAACAATTATAGATTTTGTTAATAGTAGATTAGAAAAACAAAGTATAATTAACAAGAAAAAAAAATATAGTAAGCGAACTATTGAAGCCGATATAAATAAAATTAGAACGGGTGATTTTGAATTTTCAAATAATGTAAGTAAAAAGAAAAAAGAAGAACTTTTTAAATTAGAATATGATAAACGTAAAAATATTTATTATTTTGACGAAAACTATCTCATTCCAAAATTCAATAAAAACACACTAGAAGAAGATTTAACATTACCTTTTATCGAAGGCATTTTGGCACCATATAGAGAATTGGCTGGCATAAAAAAAATAGTTGAAAAAATTAAAGAATTTTATCCGATTGATTTTGAATCAAAAAAATATAAATCCGCAGTTGTTACTACAAATTATATTTTACATAAAGATATTATTAGTAATCTAGTAATGAAAAGTACAGAAATACTAAAACAGATTGAACTAAATACTATTATTACATTTAATTATATAAAAGTAAATAATATAGCTCGCAACATCAATGATACAATTAATTATAAAGTACTACCACTTCAATTACGAATACATGAAGAATTATATTATTTAATTGCATACGATATCAAAAAAGAAAAAATTATTACTTGTAGAATAGACCAAATAAAAACTAAAATTGAAAAAGCAAATACAATATTAAATTCTTCCAAGATAAAGTTTATTAAAGATAATTTTAACGAAGGCTATTTTGATTACTCATTTGGAGTTTGGCGACCAAATTCAAACAATATTTATACTATAAAAATTAGTTTTACAGAATGGGCAGCCCAATATGTAACTTACAAACCCATTCATAAAACTCAAACTTTATTAATTAATAATGCAGATAAAAGTGTTGAAGTAACTATACAATTATTGTTAGATAATGAACCAACACCTCCATTTGAGATAGAAAATATTTCAAAAGAATTGGCGTTTACATTAAGTAGATTTAGGAATAATTATAAAATAATTACAATAGAAAAAACTCCATAATGTTTTAAAATTTCTTTACATGAAAAAGATTCTTTTATCAATAATTACTTTATAGTCTAATTATTCTTAAAAATTTTATAATTACATATTCTGAATAATTGTTAATGAACATAAAAATGGATTTTTTAGTTTTAAATTACTTTTATTTGTTAATTATTACAAGTTGTTCAATTACAACAGTATCAGTTCTTTTAATTGGCACTTCATTTGACTCAAATTTTACATTAGAAAACAATAAGTTATTTTCAATTTTTGAAAAACCAAATAAAACCATGTCTTCAAGTAATTGTTCCTCAGTAATAGTAAACACATAATTAACACTACCTTTCTCTTTTGACCTAATTATTATTTCATTTATAGAGAGCATTGGAAAATCTAACTTTGAAGGATATAATGGGAAAAGCAAATTATTAGGATTCAAATCAAAATAACTAAACTTTTGCTTTTTGTGTCCATCTACAAAAACTTCGATTTGATGAAATGAATTTACATCTAATCCGAAAAAAACCTTCCCATTTAAATCATTATAACTTTGATATTTTGATAATTTTAAATTATAATAAAAAAAAGGGTCAATTAATGCCATTTCTAATGTGCAGTTCATTCTTTTTGCTATAGCTGAAAAATACTCCAATTCAATAGCATCGAGAACAACCACTTTATAATAAATAAAGGAACCAATTAATTGAATTTTAATTTTTTTCAATGGTGAATTAATAGATTAGTTTTTCAAAAATACTGTTTTACGCAGACATATTTCGTCTATTTAAAAATAACGTTGTGTATTACTTGATATTGTTATTTCAAAGAAATTGTATCTGACTAAATAAATCTGTAAATTTGGGTTTTATTTTACTGAAAATATTTTTTTGATTATTGAAATATATCAAATTTTAAATTCGTCTTAAACAATAAATTTATATGAAAACCTATAAAAAGTTAATTTTTACATTATTTTTCTGCCTTTTCCTATCAAGTGTTAATGGACAAATTGTGAAGTTTATTAAAAACCCGTTAAAAGCTAAATACCGAGTTTACATTACTCAAATCCCATCAGAAGCAACACTTTTTGTATTTAAGACCAAAAAATATTATGAAGCTATTGGTGCTGGATTATGGTATATAGTTGAAAATCCGGTATTATTTAAAAACGCTATGGAATTATATCAAGTAAAAGTTAAAGAAGAAGCAGATTTAATAGTGTATTACACATTAAAGAAATCAGAAGCAGGTTATAAAAATAAAAATTAGGTTATAAGATTATTTAATAACTAGATATATTTAATTTTTAAGTTATAACTACTAAAATTACTTTTTTACTCCTTTTATCCATGCAATTACAATAGGTTTTTCCATTGTGAGTAAACACATTTATAATTATATAAAGTTCGTTTTCAAAACCCACTTTACAAGTACTACTATCAATAGAAATTAATGTTGTTTGTAACACATTTTCGTTTTCACATCTATAACCCACATTTCGCTTGTATTCTAAATCAAACCCCAGTTCCTCTTTGATTTGTTTTAAATCTCTTTCCAAAGTTTTATAAGATATTATAATATTGTATTCTCTCAAATACGCCATTATCTCCTTTTTACTTCTATAGTCGATAGAAATAAGATTAATTATTCGTTGTAATCTTGAAATTCCTTCTGAAAAAGCCATAGCATTAGTTTTTATACAAATGTAATTATTAGTTAGACACAATTTGTCTGTTTGTGAAATAATTTTGTTTGAAATTCTAAAACATAAATGAAAAAACTAATAATTCTAGATTTAGACCATACACTTATTTATGGTTCTTATGCTGAAAAAGAAACGGCCGAATTGTTGTTTCATTATAGTTCATTTCTAAAAGTATATAAGAGACCTTTTGTTGATGAGTTAATTTTGGCATGTAAAGAATTTGGAGATATTATAATTTATACAACAGCTTTGAAACCTTATGCCACTAAAATTTCTAAAAGACTTAATATTCAACCATTAGAAATACTCAGTAGAAAAAATTGTTATTTGATAAATAGGAATTTTAAAAAAATACTAAAAAATGAATGGCTAAAAGAATATTATAAAATTATCATTATTGATGACAGTCCAAATGTATGGATAAATACAAACGAAAATATTATTTTTCTAATACCTAATGAATTCAGAGGTTCGGCGACAGATATCGGACTTGAAAAAATAATTACAGAAATTTTGCGTTATTAATTACACCTTAAATTATAAAATTATGACAGAGATTATTATTTATGCAATTTGGCCAATGGTAAAAAACTATTTTTTTATTGGTTTTTTATTTATCAGTTTCTTTTTTTTACTTGAAAAATTATCAACGGAAAAACCAAATTTTAACGGGATTGATTATTTGGTCGTATTTTTCTTTTGGCCGGCATTCATAAAGCCTTTATTAAATATGGAATAATATTAGTTATACATAAAGAAATAGTAAAAAGAATTATCGAATCATAATTACTTTATCCGCTAATTTTTCAATTTTAGAGCCAACTTTTCTAAACGTATATCTTTTCACCATTCCACCACCAGATGAATATATATCAAAAGTATTTTCAGGTGATATTTCCGAAATATAAAAACTATTTTTGAATGTTTGATAAGAAACTTTTCCTTTAGATTCTTGAGTTTTCTCTTTTTCTTTTGGAACTTTAAAATTGTGTAACTTTTTTATTGAACGATACGATATAGTACCATCAACATTTTTATTCCATTCAAAAATGCCTTTCACATCTACAGTAATTTTACTTCCATAAATATGAGAAACCATATTGTCTAATAATTCTTCGTAAAATTTATAATCCATATTAGTATATTTATGTGCAAATTTATTACGAATATAGACAAATTATGTCTTTTAAAAAATAAATATGCATAGACATAATTTGTCGATAAAGAATTTAAGTTTGTATTAAATAAAAAAGTTATACATTAAGTAAGACGATAATTGTCAAGGTTCTGCTTTATTTTTACATAAAAATTATACTTATATGAGAGTTTTAACAAAATCCCGTTTTAAATTAGGCCTTGAATGCCCTAATAAATTGTATTATACGCACAAAGAAGAAGTATATGCCAATAATAAATCTAATAATCCTTTTTTGGAAGCATTAGCCTCTGGCGGGTTTCAAGTAGAAGAATTAGCAAGATTACATTATCCAAATGGTATTTTGATTGAAGATAGTACTGACCCTTTAAACTACGATTATTTTGAAAAAGTAGCTCAAACGAATAGTCTACTTCAACAAGAAAATGTAGTCATATTTGAAGCGGCTTTTTTATATAAAAACTTGTTTATTAGAGTTGATATTTTAGAAAAAAAGGGCAATCAAGTCAAACTAATTGAAGTTAAAGCTAAGTCTTTTAAAAGTTCAAATGGAGTATCCGAATTTGCAAATGATAAATTAAAAATAGATTCAAAATGGAAAGCCTACTTATTTGATGTTGCTTTTCAACAATACGTTATTAAAAAATCTTTTCCTGATTATCAGGTTATTCCTTATTTGATGCTTGCTGATAAGGACAAAAGCACTTCTGTAGATGGTCTGAACCAAATGTTTAGAATTACTAAAAATTCAGGCAATAGAACTGGTATAGTAAAAATAAAAGAACAAATAGCTAGTTTGAATATTGAAAATGATTCGGTTTTAACTAAAATAGATGTTTCGTTGCTAGTTGATAGAATTTCTTCAGGTGAAGAGAGAATAATAGAAGAATATGATTTTGAAGATGCCATTCAACTATTTGCTAAAGCTTATGAAGACGATCGCTTTTTTGATTATGACTTAAAATTTAACGCTTGTAAAAAATGTGAATTTAAAAAGGATGAGAAAAAACCACATTTAAAATCGGGTTTTGAAAATTGTTTCAAAAGAAAATTAAATTGGACAGAAGATGATTTTAATAAACCAAATGCTTTTGAAATAGGAAAACTACATCACACCAAGTTAACTTATTTCAATGATTTACAAATATTAAAACTTAAAGATATTGATGATGAATTATTTAAGCCTAAATCAAAATCATCTAAAGTTCTTAACGGGATGTCAACTTATGAACGACAATTAATTCAAAAACATAAATCAATAGAAAAAGATGGTAAACCATATTTATTGAAAGAATCTTTGAAAGCCGAAATAGACACTTGGAACTTTCCACTAAACTTCATTGATTTTGAAGCATCAACAGTGGCTTTACCTTTTTATGCTGGACAAAAACCCTATGAAAAAGTAGTGTTTCAATTCTCACATCATATTTATTATGAAGATGGTAGCATTGAACATGCAAACGAATATATTAATGTGGAAGCTGGTGTTTTTCCAAACTTTGAATTTGTGAGAGCTCTGCAAAAAGCATTGAATCAAAATGAAGGAACCGTTTTTCAGTATTCACCATATGAAAATTCGACATTAAACCAAATAAAAGTTCAATTAGAAACTTCAAATGAAGCGGACAAGGAAACGCTAATTACTTTCATAAAAACACTAACCACACCTCCTAAAGACACAGATTATAAAAGTGAAAAATGGAATCCTTCAAGAGGCATGGTTGATTTATGTGAAGTGATTAAGGCTTATTATTATAATCCACATACAAAAGGGAGTAACTCTATAAAACAAGTTTTACCTGCTATTTTTAAAACTTCAAACTTAATTCGACAACAATACAGTAAACCTATTAGTGAAATTAATCTTTCCTCAAAGAATTTTGGCCCACAACACATATGGTTAACATTTGATGAACAAGGAGAAGTTATTGACCCATATAAAATTTTAGGAAAACCATTTGAAGAATGGAATGCGGATTTTGATAGAATGACGGATATTGATGAAATTAATAACGGCGGCGCTGCTCTTACAGCTTATGGTTTAACACAATACACAAACATGAGCGATGAAGAGCGAAATAAGTTAAAAGCTTCGCTATTGAAGTATTGTGAATTAGACACTATAGCAATGGTTATCATTTATGAACATTTGAGAGAAATTTGTGAATCTTAAAATTTTTACTATTTTTATAAATATTAATGAAGTAAGCAAAAACACAAAAAAGAGTTTCAATATAATTAAACAAAATAACATTATGAGTGCATTAAACGATTTTTATGAAAAAAACAAATTTGAATTCACTGAACCAGAATTAGATGAAATGGAAATTGAATTTTTAGAAATTGTTTCTAATAAATTCGAAAACACATCTGAAGTTGAGCTTGATTGTGAAGAAGGAAGTTCAGATGAAGTTTTTTGGTTAACCCAAATGAAAATAAATGTGAGCAATTATGAAATTATAGTCAGAGGTGATGACGACGGAACACCTGTTATAGATATTGTTTATGATTCTAATATTTTAGGAGTTTATTATCCAAAGAATATTTCAGAATTTGTAAAATATATTAATGAGTTAGTGATAAGCCTAAAAACGAAAATGTAAAACATTATGTTAGATAAAATAAATAGATTTTTCGATACAATTCAACAAACGCCAATTGAGCTTTATAGTGAGTTCGGACTACAGCATGAACTTGCAATTTTTTTGAGAAGTAATTTTCCTGACTTAATTGTCAGACTTGAATACCCAACCCCGAGAATATTTAACCCATTACCTGATTTAATAAAAAAAGAAATTGATATTTATATAACGACACAAGATGGTCAGCGTTATGTGATTGAATTAAAGATGCCAAAAGATGATTGTGGTACGCCAAATGAAATGTACCGTGCTATTCAAGATGTAAAATTTCTTGAGCAGTTGAGACAAAATCATTTAGATGGTTGTTATGCTATTTTGTTAACGGAGCGCCAAGCTTTTTGGCAAGCACCACAAGCTAATGCAGGTATCTATCAATTATTTAATGGACAACATGTAAATATCCAAACTATTGAAGTAGCACATTTGCCAAATTTTTTACATAAAAAAGGTGGGATACAACTTAATAATCAATATCAAGGAATTTGGAATAACTATGTGGATGTTCATAATACAACATGGAAATATTATGTGCTTGAAATCTGAAATGAAACCAAGGCCTAACCACTAACAGCGTGTAAGCAATATTGACTTACCGCAGGCGTAACACAAGGCATTATCGCCTACACGCAAACCGTTAAATATAAAAGCATAATAAGAGTTTTTAACTCAGAATAATTTATGATGTTAAATATTAAACTTATTCATTGTTTTAAATTAATGAGTTACTATAAAAAATAATAGCTAGACATATTTTGTCTATTTAGTAATTAAATTTGTTTTACAATTGAATCAAAAATGATTTTTAGTTTTTAATTAAATAATAAAATATTATGATAGTAAGTATTATAAATACAATTTTTTCAATTCCCTACTTATCAATAGGTATTGTAATTGCAGCATTATTAGATTTTATTTGTTACCGAACTAAAACTACTGCTCGTTTAACATTATTATAAATTTGGGGATGTACAATGTGTTGGCCTCTTGTAATGGTTACAGTAATTGTATCCTATTTTTATAAATATGATAATTGATTTATTGTACATAATAATTTAAAAAATTAAATTAATCTAACTACTAAATAAAATGAAAAAAATCCTAGGCATCCTTTTCTTTATGCTATTTACCTTAAATAATCATGGCCAAACTCAAAATGATTTAGATTACAAAATCAGTCATTTTTATGAATACGGGTGGTTTTATACCTCAATTGTACATAAAACTAAAATTACCTTATTATGTTATGCAAATAAAAACGAATACCATCAAAGTGGGCAACCCATATACATTCTTCAAGGCACCATTACCAAACCAGATAAACGAAATGTGGATTTAGGTGATGGAGACCCAAGTGCGGGTGTGGTTGTTTTTAAAACTTTGTACGCTGACGCACTTAAAAAAGATTTCATACCGCTACCAGGAACCATTTGGTACAAGGTTAATCCTGATGCAAAAGACCAATTAGAAATCGAAGCTGGTGAAGCAACTTTGGATGTTTATATTGCAAAATAATATTTTATTTTTAATAAATTTTAATATATTTACGGACATTATGTTATAATTATGAGTATAAAATTTGAAATTAACAATTCCGAAAACTATGAATATTTAATTCATGGACAGGATTTGCAAATTAAATTTCACATGCCTTACTGTTTGTTTACAATAGTTAGGTATAAGGAAACTCATACAAAATTATGGCTTCATAAATTTCTTACTGGAACCTTTTATACTGCACCTTTTATTTATTTTTATAATTTTTTAATCCTTAAAAGTTTTCCTGGATTTAAAAACAAATCTATTTTAGCTACAACTTTTGAATATCCTGGCACTGCCTATAAATATAATCGAAAAAGAAATAGTATTTGGGACAATCAAATTAAAATAAAAAAAAACAATTCGACACTTCAAACCTCAGCAAACTACCAACATCCTGGATTCCTTTTCATAGGTTTTGGTTTAGGAATTAAAGTCAAAAAATTGAAATTAAACATAAATAATGTGGATGTTATCGAAGATAGAATTGAATCACCTAAAGTTGTAATAGTTCCTGACAAAGTAAAAATTGACAACCAAACATTAGAGGCTATTAGACCTTTGTACATTAAATTAAATATTACTGAGATAAATAATTTACAAATAGATGCCAAAATTAAACAACCAATTTGCAGTATAAATACTAAAGAATTATTAAAATACTATTAATCATAATTAAAATATAATTATATGAATACCAATCAAAATATTATGGATACCAATGAATACATGAATATCAATAGTAATCCATCAAGAATTACTAAATTTTTATGGTGGTGTGCTGGAGCAGATGAATTTTTCTTAAAACAATCACCAAAACAAGATAGAGTAAAATATGCAGGTATTGGAGCTATTGTTTTTTTTACAGGACTTTTAGCTGGAGTTTCAGGATTTATTGCTGTTGATACTATGTTCGGTCCAAAAACATTAGATGGAGAAACCCATACAAAACTTACTGGAATACAGGAGAATTTTTGGATTATTAGTTCAATTTTTGCCGTAATTTGGGGAATTTTAATATTTAATTTAGACCGTTTTATTGTTTCAAGTACTGGAAAAGGTGATGGAACAGACAAAATAACAGGACCTGAATTTGCACAAGCTATTCCAAGAATTCTAATAGCTCTTGTTTTAGGGTTTTCCATTTCAAAACCCCTTGAAATATTAATGCTAAAATCTGAAATTGATGTGGAATTAGGAATTAAGCAACAAAAAAAGAGAGAACAGTATGACTTACTAACTCGTGCAAAATATGAAAAGCAAATATCATTTTTAGATAATGAACTAAACAAAATAGAAAAAGAAAGAAGTTCATTAGTTGAAATTGAAAGAAATGCTGACAAAAAGTACACTGACCAAATGGAAGGCCGTTCAGGCGGAAAAATTGGAGACGGACCAATCGCAAAACGACTAAAGATTATATGGGATGATAAAAAGAAAAGTATTATTGAGTTTGATAAAAAAAATAAATTTCAATTAAGTTCATTAAAATCAGATCGTGCTCAACTACTAAAAGATCAAAATTATGAATTAAATGTAAAAAACAAAGAGAAAGCTAGAAAGCTTGATGGTTTATTAGCAAGATTAGACATTAGTCATGAGATTGGATTTTGGTTAGGTTTAGCAATTACCGCTATTCTTCTTTGCATCGAAATGGGACCTATTTTCTTCAAAATGATGATGTCAAAGGGGCCATATGATTATATGGTTGAAAATTTTAATCATAAAATTCAAACAGAAAATGGTGTTTTTAAAGAGGACAAATTATATGAAGGACGTAATGGTTTAATTCATATGGAAAAATATCGTTATGCTGATGTTGAATTAGCAAAACACGAAAGAGAAGCTAAACTAGAAGAACAGAAAAAAATTACTTCTCAAATTGTAAGTAAATGGGGCGAGAAAAAAATGGAAGAGATTAATGATAATCCGGATGCATTCTTAAATCAAGAAAAATAATTTTTATTACTATTAAAAATAATGCTTGATGTAACCAAAATATTAAATTATTTCACTTTTGCTTTTTTTGGCATTGAAGAATTTATTTGGAATAAAATTGACACTTTAGAAAAACAAAAATTTTATAGAGTAACAATATTTATTCTAATACTTTCTGTTATTACATTTTTAGGGATGTATGAGTTTTTTATGTTATTGTTAAATAATTTAATCATGGCAATTGTCGTTGGGACATTGTTTTCACTCATACTAATTAATATTTTTCGATTTTCAATATTTACTATTCAAAATCCAATTTATTATGAACCAGTAATAGAAACTAATATCACTGATAAACAAAATTTAATTAGTACCCCAACTGAAAATTCAGATTTAGCATTAAACACTTCATCAACATTTCTTACTAATGTTAAGAATGCATTATTTAAAGTGTTCCATTTTTTTTCTTTTGAATTATTTATACGCATGCTAATAAATGGAATCTTAATATTATTTATTGTATTGCCATTTGCTTGTTTTATAAATCAGGATGCAATAGATAAAATTAATAATGAGAAAAGAATTCAATTAATTGCAAGATTTAAGGAAAATCAGAATGCTAATTTTACTAGTAAAAGCAATTCGTTAGATTTGAAAATTAATAAATTGAAACAGAAAAATGCTTTGAACCAAAATGCACTTTATACTGCTGAGCTAAAAGAGGAGTTGTTACTACAAAAGCAACTAGTAGCAGAATGGGATGAAGAAAAACAAAATGTTATTTTTCAATATGAAAAAAATATAGCCAACAAAAATTTCATTATATATTCATACAGATTTATTGAAAATAAACCTATTTTTTGGTTTGCTCTTATTTTGGTTAGTTTTTTATTTATTTTAAGTCATGTTCAAAAGTACAAGTTACTTCATCCTACAAATAATTATTATATTTTAGCAAACAAATATTATTACGAATTGGCTTTAGAGGATTATAAAACAAATGAAATACAAATAAAAAAAACACTGCAAAAAAAATACAATTCCAACTTTTTTGGCATTACAACAGTAAATTATTATGAGTCATTAATTACTAATTCTTATTACACTGACCCTCCTTTCAATTCTAAAATGAAAGAATATAAAACCCCTTCAAAAAAACTATCATCGATAGAATTTATTAATAGTTTTAGCACCAAATAAATTGAGAGAAGAAATTACCATATACAAGGGACATTTAGAGTGTCAATTCGTTGATGCAGATAAACAATCACTTAGTTCTACTTATAAGTTTTCTAGAATTAAATTAGAAGAGCGATTTAGATTAACTGAAGTGGAAAAGGCAGCAATTTTTCCTATTTCTGAACTTCCTGATTCAGCCTCATTTATTCATCAACTTGGAGAATTATATCCTATAGAATGCTTTTTTAAATCTAAAACGGAAAAAGATGCTCGATATTTCGCATCTGAAATCTTATTAATCCTAAAAGACGAAAATGAAAATTTATTTATTAGTGATTTTGAAGCAACTTTAAATAATAATAATTTAAAAGGACAAAACTTTTTATCCACACAACCAGGGAATCAACATGGAAAAATAAGTGGGATAGCGTATTGCAAAGTAATAAAACAATTTGATGAAAATAATAATGAAATTATTAAAAAACCAGACAGTTTCCTAAATAAGCTTAATGATTCTGAAATAAATTTATCAGAAAATAGTGGCTGCATGAAATGGTTAGTGACTATTTTCCAACCTTTGGTCAATTTAATTTTTGGTATAAACTCTAAAATAAAAAGCTTAATTAATAGTTTTTCCTCTAAAGTTTTTAAAAAGAATTTAATTAATGATGCACCTACAAATGCGGGTTGTTTTAATTCAATGTTACCAACTGGTTGCACCAGTAGCGGTTGTTCTCAGTTTGGATGTGGATGTTTATCCCTTTTACTAGCCTTAGGATTTTTATTTTGGTTAATATGGTGTTTACTATTAGGAAAATGTAATGAAAATAGACAACAAACTATAACTGATACGAAAGTAATTCATGATACGGTTTATATTGAAGTGAATAAAGCTAAAATTGATACCATTATCAAAAATGATACTATCATTTACGAAGATAAAACTACAAAGACTAAAGTAAGTGTAGTAAGCTTGCCAAATGTTCAATTTGAACAAGCAAAAGCGAAGTTATTGGATTCATCTAAAGAAGAATTAAATAAATTAACAAAACACTTATTAGAAAATAAAGATGTAAAAGCTGAAATTATCGGACATACAGATAATTTAGGTGATGACCAGGTTAATCAACAACTTTCACAAGCACGCGCAGAAAGTGTTCGTCAGTACCTAATAAAAGGAGGAGTTGATGGAAATAGAATCAAAGCAATTGGTAAAGGCGAGTCGGAACCAAAAACTTCAAATGACACACCTGAAGGCAGAGCTATGAATCGTCGTGTTGAACTTCGACTTTCTGAAACTGAAAAAGTAAAAGAGACAAATAAAAGAACTAGAAAAAATTAATAGAAGTATGAACTACAAATGTTTTAAAGGTAATTTTACTGGTATTTCTAATACTAAAGATTTAGTTCTTAGTCTAGGGAAACATAACTTTTATAATTTTAATTGGTCATATATTAAAATTACAGATATTGTAGCTATAAATGAATATGATGTTGAAAAAGAAAAAATTGGAGATTTTTATTATAATAAACAAATAAATTCTAAAAATTTTTGGAGAAGAAATTCGCCAGATATCTTTATACCTGTTACTGAAGAACATTTCTTTGAAGGTGAATTACATGAAGTGATTGTTAAAGATTTCAAAATGGATGGTACTGGCCAAGGTTACATAAAAAAAGATTTTATTGAGTTAACTGGTACTATATATTTTAAGATTAAACAACCTGTAATTAAACCTATCGTAACACCTACTTTAACAATTGGCACAAATCGATCTGAAAAAATTGAAGATAATGCTACAATAGAATATACTTCTACATTTGTAGAAGATGTAGTAAATTCTATTGAAAAAATAAATGTAGCACCAAGTACTATTTCAACCACATTTCCAACTGTTTCTAGAAATTGGTTATCTAAGATTTTTGGTATCTTTTTTTGGTTGTTTCTTTTAAGTTTCTTTTGGTTATTTTTACATCAATATTTCTATTTTGCGCTTTTTGGAGCTATTGGTTGGTTAATATCAAGATTTTTAACCAATAGATTTTTAAAAACAGCATTTAATTTAATTTTTGGCGCTGTATTTTTGATGTTTTTAGCAACCTTGTTTTCAAATAAAGGTTCGCTGATAGATCCCACTATTCCAAAAAAAGATGGTACAATTAAAATAAGTCCTCCAAAACAAGTAAAAACGGATGATTCCAACTTTGATGACCCGGATTATGAAATTGAAAAAGAAATAAATTGGTATGATTTCATTACAAATAAGTATGGGTTAAAATATATTACAACTGTAAAATCGTTTTTTGAAACTCAAAAAAATCATAGTAAAGTTGATAATCTATATAGTAAAACATCAAAAAACCCAATTTCCTATTTTAATAAATTATATAGTAATCTTGAAGAATTTGATAATAAAAAAATCGACTCTATAGTAAAGGTTTTGGTTAAAAAAGCAACGGATAAAAAGTTAAACCAAATTCAAACCGCTGAAATGGTAGTTGCTTTTATTCAAGAAATCCCTTATGTATTGGTACATCAAAATAGTTGCGAACAGGTAATGCATTCAGATAAAGAAGATTCTTTTATTGTAACTTACCATCAAGATAAAAAACCTTGTTTACCTAATATTCCTGGAGGCGTACAATCACCTTATGAATTTTTACACAACTTAAAAGGCGATTGTGATACTAGAAGTCTTTTGGGATATGCAATATTAAAGAAAATGAATATCTCTGCTTCTGTATGGGTTAGTCAAGCTTATGGGCATAGTATCTTAGGCGTTGGACTTCCTGTTGGAAATGGAGTATCTAAAAGCGTTAATGGATTAAATCATTACGGAGTAGAATTAACAAGTAAAGGATTTCGTTTAGGTGTTATTTCACCTCAACAAAGAGATATGTCAAATTGGGATATCGCATTATATTTTAACAATTTTAAATAAATTTAATTATGAAGACTATTAGTATTATTCAATTTTTATTAGCCTTTGGGATAGGTATTGGCTCGTTATTTATACTTTTTAAAGTAATTACATTTTTAATGAAACGTTTTTACAAAATAGAAGAAGAAAACACATCATTTGCCATTTTTCAAACTGGAATAGTAATTTCGGGTGCTTTTATATTATCTGCAATTATAAGTCCTGCATTAAATGCCATGCGTTTTTTAAATCCTGATAATAATTTTACATCACAATCAATAATTAGTTCTTTTGGATACATAACGATGTTTGTGTTGATTGGACTTTTTTGTACCATTTTAGTGATTGGCTCGGGATTATTAGTATTGTTTCAACTTACCAAAGTAAATGAAGGAGAAGAAATTCGAAAAAACAATATAGGAATATCATTGATTACAATAGCAATAATTTTAGGCTTATCAATAATAGTTGATGAATACGTAGGGGCGCTTTGCGAAACACTTATTCCTTACCCTGCAATACCTAAGTTTTATTAATAACTAAATAAAATAATTAAACATCAAAAAACAATTATGGCAATTACACTTGACTTTAATATTTTTTGGCCAGGCCAAGAAGATTTAGAAACACAATGTACAGAATTTATTGAGGGTACTATAGGCACTCCCGATAAAACAACAATTGTAAATGAAGATGAATCAGATCCAGAAGCTGGATATTCTTTGTTGTTTTACTACAAAGATTTATCATTAAATGATTTTTCGTTTTGGGATGAATTATATGATTTTGCAAATGAAACAGAATTATATGTAATAGTTTATGACCATTCAACCCATATAAGAAAAGGATATTGGTATGATGAAGATTCAGAATGGATCGAACAAGAAGTTGGCAAACAGGATTCTTACCTATCTAATATTTAATATTATTAAATGGAATTTCTAATTCAATATTCAAATGATTGTATAGAAAATCAATCCATTCGAAATTTAAGAATTTTTGCAGGTTATAAAAGAAAATTTTTACCAGATTCAAATTCCTTTCGTCACTATGTTGTTGTGATTGGTTATTCTGGTGGAGGTTGTCAAGAAGAATGTTCTTATGTAAAGTATGGTTCCAACCCTAATACCTCCAAAATTAATAGAGCCTATTCTTCTTTTCCTACAGATTGGGAGTACGAACATTTCAATGAAGAAATCAATGAAGTTTCAATAGAACTTGACGAAATGGATAAGGAAGTTTTTAAAGAATTTCAAACAATAATTAATAAATATCTTCTGTATAGCGACGAGGAAGATTGTTTTATTTTAAACTTTGAAAATGAAGAAATAAAGGACACTACATTTTATACTACACCAAAATTTCCAATTAAGATTTTAGAACAACTAAATTCGATTTATTGGCCTTTTTCGACTAGTTGGTAAAAAAAATAAATTAATAAATAACTACCATGGAAACCCTTATCATAATATTATTATTTGTCAATGTTTATTTAATTGTCGATTATCTATTAGACAATTATTATTTTAATGGAACACGAAAAGGTTATGTTTTAATTTTGAACAGACACTTCTTTTATGAGTTTTTTCAAATTGGGTTAATCGGGATATTAATTATAGCTCAATTGTATTATATAAAAGATATTCCATGGTATGGTTGGTTTATGACAATTATATTTATTATTACTTGGGCTAGTAGAATTTATACTACTTTCAAAAATAGAAATTGTGAAATTCAAATTGGTAAGGACAATATCATTTATATAAATAACGAAGGGAAAACTTTATCTATTGAGGCACCAAATTTTATTTCTATTAAAAAAGTAAAAAGTGACCGCCTCACAATACAATCTGAAGCAACAGATTATGTAGTTTTATTTAAAAATGAAAAAAATGAAGAATTAGAAATAAATTTGCATACAAGTTCTTTAGATTCTTATGTTACTCAAATTTATAAATCAATTATTAAGAATTTTCCCAAAGCGAAATTTGAAGGTATTCAACCTGGTAAATATTTAAACTTGAAAAACTTAAGTATTTCTTTACTTGTCTTATTGATAGTTGCATATATTTTGCATATAGTTTAAGAAATTAATTTTACTCAATCCTTATCACTTTACCAGGAGTTAAATGCGATGTGTCTTCAGCTGCGCCATATAATGTCCATAATATTGAACAATTTGGTTTTATTGTTGGTTTTGTTGCATAACCATCTGTGAAATACACACATCCTCCTATCCCTAAATTTCTGTTTTTATTTAACCAAGTAATCACTGGGTCAAAATTGGTACCTCCTCCGCCTTTAAGTTCAGGAAGTGTGGATTTTCTATTTAATTCCCAAACTTTGTGAATTTGACAATCACATTCAATAATGGTGATTTTGGCACCTGCTTTTTGAATACCAATTATTTCATTCCAAAATAACTGCAAAGTTTTTTCATCTATAGAGCCCGAGGTGTCAATGGCAACTGCAATATGTTGAAGTCGCTTTATTTTGGTTCCTGGGTTCCCAGGAAAGCGAGTGCTTTCTTTTCGTCTTGTTGATTCTAATTTGGTTTTACCACATGAATTTGAAAATATACGAAGTATTCTTTTCCAAGATACTTTTGGTTTTTCATTTAGCCTGGTTAATTCTCTTTGAATTTCTAGAGGTAAACTTCCAATGTTTTTAGTCCCAGATTTTTGTAAAGCTTGACCAATTAATTTTTTTATTGCAACATCAAGTACTTTTTCATTGGTGTTTTGTCCATCTTTTTTTTCAGCACCCCACAAATCATGATTACCTCTAGAATTTTTATTTGTTTCAATTGAATCTAAGGTACTTTTACTTTTTGGGTGTTTTTCTGCCGCATTTGAACTTCTTAATTTTCTTAATTTTTCATAATACCATTCAAAAGTTTGTTCTGGTAGTAAATCTAAATCTGGGAAACTAGTTAACAATAGTGCTCCTTGAGGTAAAGGCCATGGACTTACATATTGATTAACTACTAAATCAGCAGCAATGTTTTCTAATTCTCTATCAATTCCTCTTCCTCTAAATAAATGTTTGAAAACTAAATGTAACAGTTCATGTTTTAATACTGCAATTCGTTCTTTGTCGGATAATTCTTTTATTGTAAATATAGGATTTATCCATAAACAAAATCCATCATTTTTGTAAGAAACAGCCATAGTTGGTATTTCTTCAGTAACTATTCTCGACAATCCGGATAATACATGTGCATAAAAAGGCTCTTTTCGTAATAACTCTACACCAGCTTTTGCAACAGCATCATTTGCTTTATTTATTATTTGATTATCGATTTCCTTTGGCATATTAAATCATCTTTACAATTGCTTCTCCAACTTTAGGATTTTTGCATGCTTCTAATACCCCTTTTGATGAAGGCAAATTACTACTTCCAATTCCAGATAAATCACGATGCAAAGCAAATCTTAAATCGCCAGGAATTATATCCATTAAAAGGAAAGATGTTAAGTTAGTTGCTAAATTTTTGTGCGGTGTAAAATCTGAATTTTTAAGTTCAATAGTAATTCTAGTGCACAAAGTATTTACTAAATCTATTCTCTTAAATCCTCCATCTCCTGTTGCTAATTCATTTACAATAGCTATAAAATCATCTGGTTTTTCAGCGTTTAATATTATCGATGGATTTGGAATTTTTGTAAGCGCACTTTGAATAAATGTAATAAAACTAGTTACTGTTTCATCGTCCAAACAGCTAGATGCAATAATTGATACCAAATCAATCGACGCTGCTAAATCAGGAATTGTATGTATTTGACCGAAAAATTGAACCAATGACCTAGGGGTAGTTCGTCTGAAAGTGATTACTTCTGGATAAGTTAAAATAAAATCGACTCCTCTTCCATCAATTCCATTTTTTATTGCCCATTCTGCCCACGATTTAACATCAAAATTTAATGTCAGGTGCAACATTCTTGTTAGCATTGCGTCATCCATTGGTGTAACCGAATAATCGCCACTATCTGGATTTGCTGTAGCAATAATTTGCCATTTTGGTGGCAACGACCAAGAAAACATTTCAAAATTTTGTAATAACTGCATCGTTCCCCTTAGAATTCTATCATCGGCACGATTCATATCGTCTAATAATAATATTCCAGGACCTTCATCTGTAGGCACCCAATCTGGTGGCATATAGGCAGTTCGTTCGTCTCCAATTTTAGTTGGGTCTGGGTCTATTTTGAATGGTAATCCATGTAAATCACCCATTTCTTCAAATTGCGCCGGAGCACAATAGGCAATTTTCCATTTTTTAGATTTGGCAATATCCATCGCAATTTGAGTTTTACCCATACCATGGGTTCCCCAAATACAAATTGGCGTTGGACGTTTCCCCGTTTTTTCCTCTAATGCTAGGTTGGCTTCAAAAAGTTGATTTAAAACTCTTTGCATTTCAGCTCCACCTAATCGAGCGCCTAGGCATCCTTCTTGGTTAGTTGTACTCATGATAATTTTGTATTTTCTAAAATTCCATTATTTAAAACAAAGTCTTCGTTAGATAGTAATTTAATAAGAAATTTTGGTTCATGTAAAAATGCTTGCGTTATATCTAATTTCGTTAATTTTGATAGTTGTTCAATATTTTCAACAGAATAAAACCAACCTTTTAGATAGATATATTCCAATTTTTTCATAGAACTATTTAAGGTAAGCCTATTTAATGCAGCGTGGATAATTAATCTTAAATCATTGCAGTTTACTAAAAGTTCTAAGCCAGTAATAGAATTGCAATTTAGATTTAATTTTAGATACTCTAAACTCGCAAAGTTACTTGAAAAAGCAACATCAAGAAGGTGTGTTGCATTGGCAGCAGATTGGCCGACATAATATTGTTCTTGAATTGTCAATTTAACGAGGTTTTTGTTAATAGCCATACTATCAAAATTCATTATCTCTTTAATATTTGAAATATGAATATCTACAATTGATGGAACCTCAGTCATATCTATAAAATCGAAAGAAGCAAATTCTTCAATTTGAATTTGTTTTAATTTTTTAAATTTTGAAAACTTTCCAATAGAATTTATATAAGGAGTAAAATCAATATTGTTTTCCGAACCTAAAGAAATTTTGGCCTTCTTCACTTCAACATCACAATTCAAAAACAAAGCTTCAATTTTATTTCTAAATTGTCCAGCCAAAGATTCTTCAGGAGCTTCAAATAATAGAAGTAAACTGATTAGTCTAGCATTATTTTCATCTTCTAGTATTGATTTTGGCAGATAAGTAAAAACTAATTTTCCATCCCTTTCATTATAGTCAACAGAATTATATAATCGGTTTAATTCCTCTGGATTGCATAGACTTAATAACATAAAACCTTGATTGATGCTATCTGCGTCTGCTGCTTTAAAAAAGTCAATTATTTTACTGATGGAGACACCAGAATTAGCTTCATTTTTTTTAGGTTTTGATTTATTGTGCCTATTTAGCTCATCAAAAACTTGCATTCCCGAAAGATTTAATCGCTTTGGTTTTGGCTTTATAGCCAAACATCCTGATAATTTCATGTCGGTTATCGTTGACAAATTTACTAATGGTTCTAAAGAAGTAATTAAGCTACAATTAGTTAAATCGATAGTTTTAAGTTGTGTTAAATTTTCTAAACCGTTAATGTTTTCGAGTTGATTCAAATCGTTTAACACCAATTCAGTAATATTTGGGAACTGATGTATCCCTTCCAGATTTGTTATTGTTGAATTGGTGATAAGTAATTTTTTAACGCTTTCGCAACGAATATTTGGGTCTTTAAATAGTTTTTTAAGTTCGTTGTTCGCATTTAAAATTAAAACGGTATCACATTTTATTTTTTCAATTCCATCTAAAGTTTCAAGTGATGATTTATCAATATTTATAAATAAGCGTTCCTCTTTTGTACTTTGATAGACATCACTATAAAAATGACGGTGAGGTCTATCACCTATTGCATTAACAGCAACTAATGGAAACTCTTTGTTTTTATAATTTATTAAAGATAATAAGGCTAATTTATTAGCAGCAATTTGAGGTTTTGAATTTAATTCTATTGAAGAATCTATATAAATGGACCTCCCATCTCCAACCAAATTAATATTGAGTTCTACTAATTTTGGAAGCATAATAAGTTCTACATCATTTGCCTCTCCTTTAATTTTTAAAGTTTCTAAATCTAAAACACCGTTTAATTCTACTTCATTGGTATTGTAATCAATACTAGGACATAATTCTACATCAATATGTTTTATTCCCTCTACACCATCACCACTATTATAAAAATTATTTAAATTAAGTTCATTTTTAATAATCCCTTTGATATCTCCTAGATGTATTGCATTTGAAATATTGAAAGACACTAAATTGGGTAACTTGTCAATTTCTATAGGTTCAATAATATTACTACCTTTTGATTCTCCATCAATAGTTATACTTCTTAATTGTGAGCAATTATTAAGCCCTTTAATAGTAATGTTATCTTCTTTACTTTTCAATTTAATAGTAATCTCTTCAAGGAGTAAATTGTTTGAAAAATTTAGTACACCATTATTAGAATTACTCTCGAAGGTAAATGATTTTAGGTTTTTTAATTCAGAAAGTGCGTTTTCAGAAAAATTAATTTTATAATTATCATCAATAGATAAATTGAAGCTTTCTAACCCTCTAGGAATTCGCTCAGAAATTGTTTTAGCAAGGTCATTGTCCTTTATTGAAGTTGGAGCATTATTATAAATATTGAAAAATACTGAAATTTCAAATACATCGGCAGGTTGTCTCAGATATCTTTCAAAAAGTTCAATACTTTTAAATTCAAGTTTTGTAACCCCTAAATTTTTAATAATATCATGTAGTAATTGATCTGATAAATGGTTCCAATCTGAAGTTAGTGAAAGTTGGTCAAATTTATCTGTAGAATCATAGTAAGATTTTTCTTTTCTATGCCTTATTCTATCCTGTTTTTTTGCTTCATTTGGCAAACTTCCTTCAGAAGAAAAAGCCATTAATACGGCTCTAATCCAATCGGATTTCCATCTGTCATCTGGATTAGCTGGATTTTGTATCCAACCCATAGACCAGTATTCATTAATAACTTCTATTGGAAATAAGGGTATTAGTGTTACTGCTTGGTCCAAACCGGTTTCCCAATCGTTAAACAAATCTCGTAATTGACTGATTTTATAGTTTGTGCTCATTTTTTTTATTCAATATTTAATGTTTATATAATTTCATCCAATCGGGTAACTCATCTTCATTACCTAGCTCTTTAGCTAAACGATTTGCATTTGTTATGGCTTCTTGAGTTGCTTCGTGTTCTATACCAATATCTTGGTCATCTTTTCTAATTTCTGCTGATTGAATGTAATAATCTAGTGATTCGTTTGGTTGATTGAGTTCTTCGTAACATTTGGCTATTTGAAATGAAACCCCTCCTTTTTTTAATTTTTCAAATGCTTTTTTATAAAATTTTAATGCCTCTTCATAATCAAATAAAGCCATATAACAATTACCAATATTAAAATTTGAAGTCGCCACCTCATCATTCTCTGTACCTAAATTTTTTAATTGAATAAAGAGTAATTTCTGATAGTTAATAATAGCATTCTCAAAATCATCATTTAAATAATAATACCTTCCCAGATTATAAACGGTTGAATTAACATATTCATGAAAGTCATCAAATATAGTTGAATAAATATCTATACATTTATTGCAATATTCTATACACTTATTGAAATCTTCAAGCTCTTCAAAAATTAAAGCATAATTTGAATATAAATATGCCAGTTCTAATTTGGCTGAGTCATTTTGTATCTCTAGTAATATTTTTTCACTTTCATTAAAAAATTTTAATGCATTTTCAATTTCATTTTTGGCAAAGTAAACAAGTCCCATTTTACGTATTGTCAAAGAATTATTTGGCTGAATGTGATTTGCCATCTCAAAATAACTTAAAGCAAGTTCATATTCTTCTTTATCAAAAAAAATTGAACCCACATTAGCTATTGACGTTGGATTTTCAAAATTATTTAACTTATATATTTCAGTTGCTTTTAAATAATTTTCTAAAGCATTTTCTGAATTTTGATAGTGTTGAAAAGCAACTCCTAAATTGTTATAAGAATTTGCTGTGTTTATGCTTTTTTCACCAAATAATTTACTATTTATAACTATGCATTTTTTAAAACATTCTATAGCACTTTCAAAATTAACTTGTGCAATATAATTCCACCCTAAACTGGAATATATATTCATAAAAGATATACTATCTTTTGGAACAACTTCTTTGGCTATATCTAAGCATTTCAATAATAGTTTTTCCGATTCACTAAATCTATTCAGTAATCGTAATAACTCTGCATAATTCGAATAAATCATTATAAAAAGAAAATGATTGTGTCCTAAAAATTTATTTGTGTAATCGATTGCATTTTTAAAAATAATTTCGCTTTCAATAAATTCCTTTTTTTGAAGTTTACAACAAGCAATACTATTTAAAAATTCTAATTTTTGAATTTGATAGTCAAACCCTTTTTTATCACCTAATAACTCGTTACCTTTAATAAAGTTTTCTAAAGCATAATCAATATTATTTGGCAATTTATAATATGCCTGCCCAATATTTTGTAATAGCTTTAAATATTCTAGTGAAATATATTCATTCACTTGATTTTTTAAATATTCATTATAAATTTCAATTGCAGTTTTAGGTGAAATTACACAAACTAAATCTATAAGGTAAAATAGGTATTTTTTTTTATCAATTTCGAGATAATTATAAAATGTTTTCTGCAATAATATATTCTCAATTTCTGAAAGTTTAAATTCAGCGTCATATAACTCTAAACAAGATAATTTTATCAAGTCTTGACTAAAAAAGCCAATACCTTCAATTTTATAAATATGTTTGTCAAATTGAATCTGTAAATTATGCAGTTGATTTTTTTTTATTTCTTTTCTTAATAATTCTAATAAGACCCAATCATTCTCGGTAGGATTCTCTAAAAGCTTATCAACAGTTTTTTCTACACCTTGAGACTTCAAAAAATACAATAAAGGAGTTACACACAAGTCTAACTTTTCTTTTCCTTCATCTATTAATTGTGCAATCAAATCAATTTTACCTTCTAAGGCTTGTTCGCATAAAAAAGATTCAATCGCAGATTTTTGTAGTTTGGTTCCTTTTGCTAATATTTCATCAATTGCAACTGTTGTAAGTATCGGATTTAGTTGGTTTAATTTTGTGCCTAATAAATACAATAAAAGCCCTTCTACGGTAAAACTCACATAAACTGTTAAATCTTTTATATATCGGCTTATCCAACCTAAAGTTAATAAACGTTGATATGGAGCATTAGTAGTATCATTTAGAAAATATAGTTGTAAGTTTTTATTGTTTAATACCGTATCCAACAACAATTCATTTTCGCCTTGTTCCCAAACAGCATCCGCTAAAAGAGTCATAAATTTTTGTTCTTCAATTGAGAAGGTTGCGAACCAGTCTTTCCAAACGTGTAAGTGTTTCGTGCCTTTTTTGGGAAGGTTTTTACCTTTATACGTTTCTAAGAAAATACGCAAAACCAAAGGGTTGTTAATTTGCAGGTATAATCCTCTATCAAAAGTGGCAATGTCATTAAATGAAAATAATGGTTTGAAACGATTTTTATCTTTTGTAACGTAACTATCCCATGCACTCTCCATTTCCTTCATATCTAGAGGCGTTAACCAAAAAGTAAAAGCACTTATTCTGGCTTCATGACCTTTGTTTTCACCATAGATATATTGCATTTGGTCTTCGGTAATAACATAGCGGTCTAAATCTGTTCTTGTATTGGCTCTGTTAGTAATAACAAACTTAAGACATCCTGGTTCGAAAGCACTAGAAATTTCAAGAATTTCTTGCCAAAAAGCTTCTGCATTTGAGGATTCATTTAATCCATCTATCAAAATAAAAGAAGGTTCGAATTGCGTTCCGGCCAATGCAGTATATCTTGCTATATCCAAAGAATAATCCATATTCAATTGGAAACATAATTCTTCTTTTAAAGAGGATTTTTCCATGCGCGAAGCACGAATTAACAAACTTGTTAAATTACGTTCTACATATTGCTTTTGCATTTCAACTAACAAATTGGTTTTTCCACTACCAGCCTCAGCTGCAATAAAAAAGATATTGGCACGAGCACCAATCCATTCGCGCAATTTGATTTCCATCTCTTCCCGATATTGGTAAATTCCTTCGATTACTTTTTTTTCATTAAGTAATGATTTCAACATTAATTTATTTTCTTCGGCGATGCGTTCTACAAATACCTCTTTTGTAAAAGTTTCAGGAGTAAAAGGAATTTCTTTTTGTTTATCTCGCAACAATAAATTAAGCCGTTCTAATAGTTTTCCCGAAGTTTGCTTTATTATGCCTTCAGGACTAAAAAAAGTAATAGTTTTACCGTTATTAGATTCATAAGACATAATATTGGCTTTTTCATAACTTTCAATAGCTAATTCACCAGGAATAATAAAAAACGGGATAATAGGCATACTTGCATTAGTATCTCTATTGTAAATAGAAACATTAGAATCAATAGTGATATTGGTTTCAAATGGTTTTATTTCGATTCCTTGTAAGGAAAAATAAACTGTTGCTTCTTGTTTCAACATTGGAAACTTTTCACTAAAAGTAAGTTGCTCTAATAATGTTCTAAAAATAGGAAAATAGTCATTCCATAAGTTTTCAGAAATTACCGAATCCAAAGTTAATCCATGACCTAAATAGCGATTTCTAAAATTAATAAGCATACCAATCCCAGTAGCGGTTTGCTTTATTTGTTTAATTTCTCCACCATTATAAGAATCAATTACCTCTATTTCCCCATTATATATTTTTCTTTTTTTGCCTGTTTCAACGGTATCATAATATTCCAATAAATCAGGACAGAAAAAAACATGCTTTTGAGTTTTTAAATATAATAAGCATTCTCTAGTAAAAGCATTCCAAGAACCGAAAGAAGGTTGCGCTAAATTTTGTAAAAATAAATCTACTATTTTTCGATCTTTAAAAGGACTATTGAAGAATTCAGAGGCGGTCAGCAATCCTAAATATTTGAGGTAATTCAAAAAAGTATCTCTCAAAAAATTCAACCGTTGAGATGCGTTTTTTTCTAAAAGTGTCTGTTGTAATGGATAAGCAATAACATAAGGAAGTGAATCAATTAAAGCTATATCTTCTTGTGATAAAGAATCAACAACTTCCGAAAGTGGTGTTTGACATACAGGACAATTTATCGCTACTGGAAACTCAGCTTTAGAAATTGCAATAGCGCAAGATGGGGTTTGACAATTGAAACTCATTTATAACTCTTTAAAAATACAAACTGTATACTCTTTTGAAGTTTGAGCACCATCAACACTATTGATAACTTTTACGGGAACAGTTTCAAATTTTATAAATTCTGACTTATTTCCAGAATTTGCATTGATAAAATCTTGCAGTTTTTTTGCTACATCAGACGCACTAGCTTTCTCATCTATCTTAATACCTAAAGGCATTACTTTATAATTTTTTATCATTTGAGTATTTTTAATTAATTCTATATGGTCTAATTACAGCACCAGTTGTAAAACTTATCCACTCGGCTTCGTCTTTATTAATGCCGTCATACATGTAAATGATTCCTTCTTTACATTTAAAAAAGGTTTCTGCTTTAATCCAATGAATTTCTTCCTGATATTTAATCTTTAAATAGACCGATTGATTAGTTTTCTGAATAATGTTTTTAGCTTCCTCCATTTTGTCTAGATACTTCCAATCAAAAGAATCTTTCCAATATTCTAAATTTTCATTGGTATCTAACGGATGTAAAACAACATTTCCACCAGCATTATAATACAACAACCATTCTTTGTCGTTGATTATTTGTCTGCTGAAGGTTTCAATTTCGATTTTCGAAATACAATGAACTATAAATATAGAGATTAAATCTAAGGTTACATAAAATTCAAATTCCACTTTACTTGGCGTTCCATGACCTCTTGTTTTATTTCGAATATAAGCCAAATAATTAAATAAATCGAATAGGATTGGTTCATCAGACACTTTTTTGTCGTAATGTAAATCTGTAATTAAGTACTTTTTTAATCTTTCAAAATTATCACTATCTGTATACTTTGTTTTTAGAAGTACTTTTATCGATTTCTCAAATGCATTTAGTTTTCCTTTTTCGCTAATTGTTCTTAAAAAACCTACACATGGTCCAAAGGATAATTGACTATATTTTGAGTTTCGATCTTCAATACTATTCTCGTTTTTTTCTAAATAATTATTAAATTCATTTGTTAAACTAAACAAATACCTGGCTGCTATTTCGGCAATAGAAAGCGCATCTACAAATCGAGAAGGCACCGAACCACCTTCGCGCATTTGTCTTAACAGGGTATTAATTTCAAAAGGTCCATTATTTATCAATTCCGATTGCAACTGCTCATAATCAGTCTTATTTTCTTTAAAGTATTCCCGAACCAACATATTAATTCGCACCGATTCGGTATTGATTGAATTGATAAATGTATCAATTGTTTTTGCTTCTTCTTCAGGATTATCATCTAAAACAAATGCCTTTTCATCAATAATTGCTTGTTTAACAGCAATCCGTTCTCTAATGCAATTTGCCTGTTCGGTTTCTATAGGTTTTGAATATGTATCTATAGTTTGATTTGCAATAAAAAAATAGTCAATTACTGTATCTACTCGACCTAAAAAATTTGTGAAATCATTTTCAATTCTAATAATTTTATCAGATTCATCTCCACCATCAATTAACACCAAATGATGAGCTCCTTTAGATATTTCATCAATATGTTGAACTTTATTAAAATTAACTACTTTTTCATATGGACTTACTAACACACCATAAGTGCTGTCCTCGGTAATTTTAATCAAAATTCTTTGAACCAAAAAGGTAATTTTTTTTGAAATCACAAGATTGTTTAAATAATTTTGATTCCCCGTAATTATAGAAAAACTGATGTAATCTTTTAAAGGATTATTAGATTTTCGATTATAATAGAAATATAAAATGAAATTTATTAATCCAATTAATACAAATGCATCTATACTAAAACCTAAAAAAATTATAGCACATACATTTAACATAAAATAAAGTGTATGATGACTACTATTGTTTTTCCAGTCATCTATTAATGTGTTTCTATTTGCCAAATCAAATTTTGGATGTATTTCATCATCCGATTTGTCAAAAAAACTCATAATCATAAGTATCCATAAAGCCCATGAAAAAGGCATTAATACCAAACCAATCCACTTAGGAGAAAAAAACCTTAAATAACCGGTAGACACAAAATTTTCTTGAATTTCGTATTTCCTAGTTCTTGTATAAATAAAAAAATGATTAAAGAAATAATATAAATGAATTAATAATATAATTAATCTATATTTTAAAGAAAACTCTCCTTTTAATGCAAAAACAATTGAACAAATTAATAATATTCTGAGACTATACCACATTACTGTAAATATGTAATAATCTCCAGTTTCTATATTTTTTTCGTCTTTTGATTTTTCAAATAATTTATCAATAATAATTACTAGGACATAAACAATTAAGCCCCATATTTCTATTTTATTAAAAATGAATAATATTAAATAAATATAGTGGTACGTTGCAAAAAAATTTAAAAACTTTGAAATTGGTTTTGGAAATGTATAATAAAATTTATTAGGGAAAAAGGTTAATAACATAAATACCTGAAGCGCATGCCAAATCCATGGATTGGCATCTAAAATACCTTTAAGAAAAGTGCTATAGTAGGTAATTTGTTCCATGTATTATTTATTCCTTTTTTTAATCCACTTCAATATATTTTTTCCAAATACATAAAACCCAACTCCTCCGCCAAGCACTAGAACAATTGAAATAGTGGTTACCCAATAAATTTCTGAGCTCCATCCTAGTATTTTTTGTCCTTCAATTAAATAATCATAAACCGGCTGTACAGAAGATACTGAGGTAAGAACGGTAACAATCCCTAAAATTTTATTGGTTTTATCTTGTTGTTCCTCTTGAATTTTTTGCCCTACTGCAACGATTTTCTCATTAAGTAATTGTAGTTCTTTTTCTATATCAAGTGAAGTCCTAATTTTATTATAAATTTCGGTTGGTAAAAAATTATACGAAATATAATTAAAGTAATATTTAGCCAGAAAATCTTGAAAATTAGACCTTCTGTCTTCATCTAAATCGGCAATTTCAAAATTGTATTTAAATAGATTATATTTAATAAATAAGCAATAAAGATAAATACCATGGTAAATGTTTAAATAAGTACTTTTTTTCCAATCGGTATCTAATATTTTATTTCCAACTACGGTATAGGTGTCAAGTAAAGCCAATCCTTCCCAGTTATTAAATATAGATATTGCATTTTTATTGGTCAATTGCTTTACATAATCTTTATCCATTGAATCATAGTTATTTCCAATTGCAGAACCTATTCTAGATAATGTACCAATATCAAAAAGTAACGATTTCATTTCATTTTTTTCGGTAAGCTCAGGAATATCTAATATCATGTAAAGTTTGTACTTTGAACCAGAATATTCATCAACTTTAATTGAATTTCCTCTAGTACTAGCACCAACCAATATTTCTTTCTCAATATATTGATGCCATTTATCATAGTGTGAATGTTCAATGTTAGTTTCAAAGTTACGTGCTAAAAATGCCGCATCTGAAAATTTTGATAAATCTGTTTTCTCAGTTTCTATTTTTATATTTAAAGTAAATAATCCAAATCCTTCTTCAAATAAATCCAATCGACTATCAATTATTTTTAACTGAACTTCTTTGGATTTAGTTTTTCCATCAAATTGATAAGTAAATAAATCTACAATTGAGTTTTCAGTATTTTTTTTAACTAATATTGAATGTCTTTTTTTATTATTATTAAAAAATTGATTTCTTAAATCAGGATAAAAAAAATCTTTACTGAATTTTTCTGAATCTTCAGAAAACTGCAACTCTTCATAAGTAGCTTCATTAGCTTTCTTTTGAAAATCTTTATCATAATTAAATACCCCAGTAATTTTAAGGATATAATTATCTATTGTATACTGAGTATAATCTTGGCTCATAGTTACCATTTTAGTTGAATTCCAAAGTTTAACGAATAATAAAAGTTTGCTACAGGTACTAATCTGTAATTATCTATTGTATGGTCATAATGTATGACAAAACTCAAATTTTTAGACATTTTAATGTATGTATTTATATCCATAAACCACCTCATATTAAGAAAACCCCTATTCATAGGTAATTGAAAATAAGAAATAGCTGAAATATCCACATTCTCATTAATTTTATAAGCCATTTTCCAATAATTATTTAAACGAAAAAGGGCACGATTAAGCGTGGGTGTAGTTTCTAATAGTTCGTAATTAGTTACGCCACTCCAATTCCATTGCTCCGATTCGTGAAAAACACCTAAACCAGCATATAAATCTAACTTCTTTTTTTCAAAGAAACGTTTTCTAACATTCGAACCAATTACTTTTCTATATTCCATACCTAAAGCTCCATTCCATTGGTATTGTGCATATGATTCGTTACTCCATTCTCTTGAATCTTTGTCTCTAAAACGAACTTGAATAAATCCCTCATTCTGAATCATGTCTTTACCATTTAGCGTAAAATCATTGTTCAAAGCAAAAACAAAAAAATAATTATTTTTTAAAAAGTGATTTAGTTCAAACTTTGTACTACCATCAAGTACATTTTTTTTTAATTTATCAGAACTAAATGATACATCTGTATATCCTGTCCATTTTTTGAAAACAGAGTCATTCTCTGAAATTCTATCTACATTTAAAATCTGTGAGTGAATCGGAAGTACCGCAATTAATAATAGCCATAAATAATATTTCTTCATAAATAAAAAAATTTAAAAACTTTGTAGAAAGTATCAAAAATAACATAATTTTTCTAAAAAAGATTAAATTATATATATTTACTAAAATAATGAAATAAATCAAACGATGATAAAAATTTCTCGCAGCAAAATAGATTTATTTTTAGAGTGCCCTAGATGTTTTTACTTAGACATTCAAAAAAAAATAAAAAGACCTCCAGGATTTCCTTTCAACCTTAATAACGCAGTTGATAGCTTATTAAAAAAAGAATTTGATCGTCATCGAGAAGCTGGGACTAAACATCCCATACAAATTGAGTTTGATATTGATGCTATTCCTGCCAATCATCCAATGATTGATAAATGGAGACAATCTATGCAGCATGGGGGTAATATTTAAAGACATTGAAAGAGAGTTACATATTTATGGAGGAATTGATGATTTATGGATTAATTCAGATGGAGAGTACCATATAGTGGATTACAAAGCAACAGCTAAAGAAACTCCTGTAACAGAATTAGCAGATTGGACAGCAGGTTACAAGCGGCAGATGGAAGTGTACCAATGGTTACTCAGAAAAAACGGCTTAAAAGTATCCAATACGGCTTATTTTGTTTATTGCACAGGAGATAATAATGCCGAATGCTTTAATAATAAAATTGAATTTCACTCTCATATTATTCCTTACGAAGGAAATGATAGTTGGATAAGTCAAGCTATTAATGATTTACACAGTTGTTTATCTAATCCTAGAATTCCAAATAAAAATGATACATGTCAATATTGTAACTTTTTTGGTAAGTTATACTCGGAATTGGTAAAAGAAAAAAATGGAAATCGTGAATAATAAAAATAAATATATTAAAAGAAAGACTAAGAGAACGTTTTCAAAAAATATTAATTTTGAAGTCTAAAAGGTGATTTGAAATAACGCATTTTCAAGATACACTAGCATTTGAAGGAGATTTGTGAAATTGATAACTTTTAATTAATTTTAAAAAAAATAAAAACATGCCATGTAATCACAGATTTTATAAAGAATTAATTCCAAAATGGGAAATAGAACATCTTTTTGTTGGAACTTTTAATCCTGAATGGAATGAAAATAATGCAGTTCAAGCGGATTATTTTTATGGGAGAAAAAGAAATAATTTTTGGAGTATTGTATCGATTGTTTTTGGGTGTGAAAATTTAAAATATAAATCAAAAAAAGATAAATTACTTTTTTTAAAAAATAAAAAAATTGGTATTACAGATTTGATTCTATCTGTAAAAAATGCTTCTATTGCTTCTGAAGTTGATGTTAATAATTTGACAAAAAAATTTTCAGATAATATTTTAAATAAATATGAACTCGATTTTAATACAAACAATATTTTAGATTTAATAAAAAATAATAAATCAATTAAAGGTGTTTATTTAACAAGATCAACTTTAAATGGAATAAATAAAATTGCAATTGAATGGAATAAAATAGAGGAATATTGTAAAACAAACAATATAAATTATAACTTACTTAAAACACCTGCAAATTATGGAGGTGGAAGTGTCAAAAAATCAATTGATTGGATTTCAAAAATTAATATTTAATTCAACCTCTCACATTTATCCCCAAATCTACCCACAAAAAAATCAACCTCTTTGTTGTCCCATATTTCTATTCCTTGACTTTTATTATCCATTATTTCCCAAAGGGTAAGTTCAATTATGATATAATCGTTTGTTTTTTCAATTACTCGCTGAGAGGGATGAAAAATTTTATTTTCAACATAACTTATAGCCCAGTTAGTAAACTTAAAACGGTATTTTTTTATTCTATTTCGATCTAAAATGGAATTGTAAATAATACCAAAACTATTTTTTAACAAAATTTCTAAATGACTTTCTTTATATAATTTTTTATAATCAAAAAAAATGTGTTCACCATGATTATGAGTTTCTTCTTTTATAGCAGGTACTACAGATAAATTTACAATATTATCTATACTATATGTAGTTAATAATGATTTTGGATTATAGTCATTATTCTCTTCTATTTCAGTTCCCAATAAGTAGTATCTACCGTCGTAATACCTTACTTGTAATGGAGCTATATACTTGGATTTATTTTGTTTTGAGTTAAAATATTCAAAGTAAATTGCCTGTCCTTTCTTTATAAATTCTAAAATTTCAGCGGTTAATAACATTAAATCTTCTTTGAAGTTAATTGAAGGGTTAGTTTTTATAAAATAAGGACTTGGGTCCAATTCTTTAGAAGTAAAATTAAATTCATTTTTTAGTTTATCTTTCAACCACTTAGTAATGCTTAAATTTTCTTCTGTTTTAAGTAAACCCATAAGTATTGGAAGTGATTTTATTTCGTTTTCAGTCAAGAAATCTAAATCATCATCTACTGATTCTATGAAATAATAGTTTTTATTTTTATAACCTTTTTTAGATAGAATTTCATAGCCTTTTGATTTTAATACAATAATATCACGTGAAATGGTTCTTTCTGAGACCCCTTTCAGATTGTCGTGAATCAATTTTTCATTCACCAATTCTGTAAGTCCGTTAAGATTAACATGATTATTTTTTATAATACTTGGAATCATCTTTAATCGTACAGCTTCATTTTTTATATCACTCATAATAGAAGATTGACATTTTTTGGCAAAGTTATATAATAAATTTGTCCCATCAAAGCAAGAGTGGCGGAATTTGGTATCGGTGCACAGAACCAAAAAGTAGACGCGCTAACCTAGTGTTAGTGGATTAATTTAATTCTTGGAGGTGCGAGACCTCCCTCTTGCACTAATTTAAATCACTATTCTATGAGTAATTTACAATTCGACAAATTAAAATTCATTGAGTATGTTGTTGGAGAAAGTTTTGGCACTAATAACAACGAGACACTCATGCAACAAACTGAGATTAAAGAACTACAAAAATTCTTTAAAATTAATTACAATGAGTTGGTAGTTCTTTCCATACTCATAGAAGGTGGAATTCGCCAAGAAGAACTGGGTATTGATGCCTTTTTGGAATACTTTGGCGGTGGATTATCTGGTATAAAACATATTAATAAGGCCCTACATTCTCTAATTTCCAAAGGATATGTGGTATCAACCACAAAAAATAAGTTTAGCAAAACCCTAATCAAACAAACGTTTCAAGTAGATGAGAAAATCTATGAGGCTTTATTGGAAAATAAGCAAGAAAGACTGGAATTTAAACCTGCCGAAAACTTCAATCAATTATTAAAAAATGTAAATGAAATTTTCAGAAAGCGAAAAGATGGATGTTTTGATGCTACAACGTTAAAAAAACTCGTTGAGCGAGAATTAAACGCTGCAACAAAAGATGAGTCACTTAATTGGCTGAACAGTTTTTCAAATTTAACACTTGAGGATAAAATTCTATTTCTATTTGCTGCCTATACCCATCAAAAAGATGAGGAACAAATCGATTTAGAATTTCACATTAAACAAATTGAAGACAATTTTTCAAAACAAAAAGCATTTAGGGATAGTATTGCAAATAAGACTTCTTCATTAGTAACAAACGATTTACTTCTTAAAGAAGAAGATGGTTTTGTTTTTGATGAATTTGTAGGATTAACAGAAAAATCCAAAAATGCTTTGTTTCAAAAGGAAACCAATAAAGCAAAAAAGAAAGCATTTTCAACAGCTACAATATTACAGCCAGAAGATATATTTTTAGAGGAGTTATTTTACAATGAATCAGAATGGCAACAAATCAATACAATAGAAAAGATATTGAGTAAAGAAAAGCACCAATTAGTTGTAAATCAATTAATGGATAATGGATTAGCAAAAGGAATTTCTATAATTTTTAATGGCTCTTCTGGTACTGGAAAAACGGCTACTGCTAAACGCTTAGCTAAAATTACAAATCGCCCTCTATTTTGTGTGGATGTAGAAAAAATTGCTAACAAATGGATTGGCGATTCAGAAAAAAATACCAAGAAAATCTTCGATGAATATTACGAGTTTTCCAATCAATGTGAACTAACTCCTATCCTATTCTTCAACGAAGATAGTATCTTTTCAAAGCGCGTTGATGTGGGGCATTCCTCCGATCGAACGCACAACAGCATGCAGAATATTTTGTTAGAACAAATGGAGCAATTTTCAGGAATTTCAATTGTTACCAGTAACCATGCAGAAAAATTGGACAAAGCATTCGAAAGACGTTTTCTTTATAAAGTCGAATTTGAAAAACCTACAAAAGAAACGCAATTTAGTTTGCTATCCAATGCTTTTCAAAACATCTCAAAGGATACAATCAACACTATTTTAGAAGACTATTCCTTTACAGGCGGCCAAATTTATAATATCCGTAAAAAATATATCATGCAATGCATCATTGAGGATGTTAATTTAGATGAACTTTTCATCAAACTTTGTAAAGAAGAATCAGAAACAAAGACCAGTCAAAAAATCGGATTTAACATTAATAACTAGAAACAATGGAAAAAACTATCCGTTCCTATTTGAACTCACTAATCATAATTTTTATCTTTTACTTCGCCACTCGAGGAATCGTAAAATTATTTTGGAATCATAACAACAGAGAGGTTGTTAAAGCTCGGACATTTATATTGTTCACATGCTTATTTATAGGCTCCTTTTTCTATATTGTAATAACCTACCATTTGGTTGATGGCAAAACGGAAATGGTTCGTTTTTTTTACAAAATTTATTTATTGCTAGCATTTTTGTATATTGTCGTGGGATTAATATATGATATAATCAGTAGTTCCAACTTAACTTCTAAAAAAACAATCAAAAATGGAAACAAATAATTTTAAAGGCAAATTTAATTATACTTATAAAGAAACAGGGTATAATGAACAAGATTTTAAGAAAGTTTACGATGCTAAAACAAGAAGTATTGATTGTGAATTATTACTACCAAATCATGAAGGAAAATATGTAATTGAAATGGAGTTTGAAACACCTGATGGAAAACATAAAGACTTTGTGAGCAGTGATTTAAAGAATATAGTTTTAAATGGTTCTGATTTATTGTATTTGGGTATTCATTTAAAAGGATGCAATATCAATGAAAATAAAGTCATATTGAACGGTGATTTTATACTTGAAATAAAATATGAAATGGATGGATTTCATATTTTTAATTTTAATTTAGAAATTGAAAATACAGATATCATTTCTGTTATTGAAAAAGAAGAATTAATAAGTAAATTATAATTAATATAAAGAAATAAACTTATGAAAGAAATAATCTGTCCAAATTGTAAAACGCCATTTACAATTGACGAGAGTGGTTACGCTGATATTGCTAAACAAATTAAGGACCATTTGTTTGAAGAAGAAATTCAGAAACGCCTTTCGATAGCTGAAAGAGAAAAAGAAAGTGCCGTTAAATTAGCAGAAGCTACAATAAAAAATTCATTTCAAGATACTATTCAAAAGAAAGAAAATGAGATTGCTCAATTTAAAGCACAATTGGATAATGCAGAAATTCAAAAAAAACTTTCTGTTACTGAAGCCGTTCAAAAAATTGAAAAAGAACGAGATACATTAGCCAATGAAGTTAAAACCAAAGAACTCGAGAAACAAAATTTAGAGAGTACATTAAAACAGCAATTCACTACTGAATTACAAAATAAAGAAGCCATCATCAAATACAAAGAAGAAGAAATTGCGCGTGTTAAAGATATGAAAGCGAAACTTTCTACCAAAATGATTGGTGAAACTTTAGAATTACATTGCGAGAATGAGTTTAACAAATTGCGACCAACAGCTTTTCCAAAAGCCTATTTTGAAAAAGATAACGACGCTAGGTCCGGAAGTAAAGGAGATTATATTTATAAAGAATTTGATGAACAAGGCAATGAAATCATCTCTATAATGTTTGAAATGAAAAATGAAGCAGATACAACTGCTTCAAAAAAACGTAACGATGATTTCATAAAAGAATTAGACAAAGATCGTACTGAAAAAAAATGCGAATATGCTGTTTTAGTATCTATGTTAGAATCGGAAAGCGAATTATATAATACGGGTATAGTTGATGTGTCTTATAAATATCCTAAAATGTATGTGGTGCGTCCTCAGTTTTTTATTCCAATCATAACGTTATTACGCAATGCAGCTATGAGTTCGATGCAATACAAATCTGAATTGGCACTAGTGCGAAGTCAAAACATCGATATTACCCATTTTGAAGATAAAATGAATAAATTCAAAGAAGGTTTTGCAAGAAACTATGATTTAGCCAGTCGAAAGTTTAATGAAGCTATTGACGGCATTGATAAAACAATTAAAGAGTTAGAAAAAACTAAAGCCGCATTATTATCCTCTGAAAACAATCTACGCCTAGCAAATGAAAAAACAGAAGATTTAACAATTAAAAAATTAACGCATAATAATCCAACAATGAAAGCTAAATTTGATGAGTTAAACACAAATAATGATGAAAACTAAAAGCATTTTTTAATTTTAAGGCATGGAAAAAAAATTATTAAAAACCTTTATTGATTTATATAACTACGATAGTGAAATTGAAACTTGGTCATTAGAAAAATTTAAAGAAAATCCACCACGTTTATATAGACTACAAATCATAAATGCGCTTATGAATGCATTAGAAATTCATTGTAGTTATATTAATTTTAAAAACGGGTGCTTTATTTCTGACATTCAAGCGGAAAGATGGGACAATTTTAAAGAATCAAACAAATTTTTGAGTAAAATAAAATCTAAAAGTAATATAGTAACAATAAAGTCATCGGAAATTATTACTATTTTTTATTGCTTATTGCATTATAGATTGTTGGCTCAAAAATTAGTAACATGTAATGACAATATCTATGCTACATCTGCCGAATTTAACTTATTCTCTAAATTGTTAAATAATCCGAATAAACTATTGATTAAAGATTTAAAGAAAATTGAGAAAATATTGCAATTTTGTATTAACCCAAAAAAAATTAAGTACAATAAGTCAAAGTTAATTGATAGTTACAATTTTCCTGATGTTGATTTAAATGAAATTGATTTAGAATGGATGTAGTTTTAAATGATTTATGTTATATTAAAAATTACAAATAGTTACGTGTTGATTTGAATCGATTCGTAACTATTTGTAACTATTCGTATTGATTTATATTGATTTTCAATCTAGTTTCTTCTTTTGTTTTTTGTTGTTGCTTGTATGAATCAGTGCATATGTCAAAACACCTCCTAATAATATCATTAATAAAAGTGGCTTCCAATTGTTTTTTACATAATTGTCAAATAATTTTGTTGGAGAATTTGGATGAGTTGGAATATCATGGTTTACTTGTTCATTAAATAATTTAGTTGGCAAATTTTCATAGCCACTTTCAATACTCATTTTTGAAATGGACTGGTTTGTAAAATGTGCCGATTGTTTTTTTAGCAAATCCTGTTGGTGGGCAACAGGAAATAATTCTTCGAATGTTGGTTTTCTAGTCTTCATTTTTTTCTTTTATTATTATTTTTAAATATTTTTTTTCTGCGTCAATTATAAAGATACCGTGATTGTAACAAAAATGTATTTCTCTATTTGTCGCTTCATCATACTCTATAGTGTGGTAAGTCTCAAAATCGTAATACTCGTGCTCCAGAAAAAAAGTGTGTGTAAAACCATTTTTAATATAAAAAGGACTACCAATAATTTTAATTAGTATTTTTTCGTTGTTTTTAACTCTTGATGTGAAATTACGTTCAATTGCATCTATTACTTTTCTTTTATCATTGTTGCTATCGATGCGATGTTGAGAAGAACAATAAACTTGTCGACCATCTGTTGGTACAAATTCCATGTTGCAGTCGGGTTTTTTACATAACTTTTGTGGATAGGTTCTATTAGAAAACCTTTGCCTGTTTGAATTTTTCTTTATCATAAAAATATCCTTTAAATTTTTTTCAAATATAAAAAATAATTTATATATTTACCAATTGGTTATCTTCTATTTACTTAAATTACAAAAATAATTTGATTTATGAACAAAAATGAGAGAATAAAAATAGGGCGATTGATATCAAACGATTGCTTTTTGCCCGAAAACTTAAACATAACCGCAAGACAATTTAATTATTGGAGAAATTGTAATGTCTTGCCTTTTTTCTTAAAGGAAAAAAAAGGATATATGAATATGTCGGAGGCACTTTGGATATTAATAATTAATGAATTATCAAATATTGGTGTAAACACAAAAAAATTACAAAGTCTTTCTAATAACATTTGGGTAGTTCCATTTGAAAAAAAATATGCAGATGGTGTTTTTAAAGAAGCTCTTAATTCTGTAGATTTAGATTTATCTGAGAAAAAATCAATAGAAGAGTTAATAAAGTCCGACCCCATAATGAATACAATTTTTAGAAAAGAAATAAATCCTTTTACTGATGCATTCAAAAGTTGTTTAATTTCAAATAGAAGTGTTGTGTCATTAATTTATTGCCCTAAGACAGGTGAACATTCTTTTAATTTTAGCAATGTTGGTTTGACAGCTGATTTGAATAACTTGTATTTTGGGGAAACCTTAATAGTTATTCCATTCCTTCCTTTAATTTCAAAATTAGTTGGAATTGAAATTGGAAAGAGCAATACAGATTTGGAGTATTTATCTTCTATAGAAAACCAAATCCGAAGAGTGTTGTTTTTTGACAAACCTAAACTCTTAGAAATTGAAGTTCAACAAGGTGAATCACCAAAAATTATCAAAATCACCGAAGAACATAAAAAAACCGAAGAGTTAGCCAAGTTTTTTTTAACCAACAAATTACCACTAGGTTCTAAAATTATGATTGAACCAAGACCACAAGGCAACTATAAAATAACGATAAAATCAAAGTAATATGCAAAATGTAAAACCGAATCGGTCCCTGAAATTACAGCCCGTGAACATACAAATACGGTATGGGCCAAAAACATTTAATATCAAATGAAGCGGACTACTTCTTAAATTATGAAGAACTCATAAAAATAGTTCCAACATTAAAAGACAAACTAACACAGGAAAATTCATTTGAATTTTCAAAACAATTATACGAATTTACAAGAATAATTTACGAACAATACAAAAATGAAGAACAACAACTTAAAACTAAGTGATTTTAAAAATGCAATTGTTTGGTCTTACACCAGGGTATCCACTAAAGACCAATTTGTAAATAATGGAAGTATTGAAACACAAGTAAACAAAATTAAAGATTTTGCAAAGGAAAATCAATTAATCATAACCCAAGAGTTTGATGCTGAGTATGAAAGTTCTAAGCGAATAAACACGCAAAGTACGCTAAAAGAGCTTATGGATAGGATAAAGAAAACTTCTATCTCTAAACGCCCAAAAATGATACTAATATGGTCCCCAAGTAGATTTGGTAGAGCTGGAGCGGAACATATTCAACTTTTTGTGAAACTTAGAAAAGAATATAATGTTTTTCTGTATTCTGTAAGTACAGATAATCATACGTTTAACGAAAGAGCAGAAAATGAATTTTCAACTCAGCTACTTTATGCTCAAAAGGAAAATTTCAATCGTCAGGACACAGTCATTCCTGGTTTAATAAACGCATTGGAAAATGGCAAAGTATTTGGAAAAACTCCAAGAGGATACGACCATTATGGTCCACGAGTAAAAGACCCAATTAAAGTTCAAGCATTTCAAGAGATTAAGATAAGTACTGAAGGTCAATTCTTAAAAGAAGCCTTCAAATTAAAAATTTATAAATCTTACACCGATTCTGAAATTATACATTGGTTAAATTCAAAAGGAGTTCAAATGAGAAAACAAAGGATTTCTGAGATTTGGCGCAATCCGTTTTATACTGGAAGAATATTCAATTCGTTATTGGAAGGTAGAATAATTAAGGGGTCTTGGGAACCAATGATAACTGTTAAAGAATATAATCAATTGCAACGAATTCTCGAAGGTTCAAAGCAGTTTGGTGTTGTAAAAATTACAGGTAAAGAAGAAACTCCTCTTGTTCCAAAATTTGCTATGTGTTCCGATTGTGACGATACTATGACCGCCTATTTAAATAAAAGCAGAAATATACATTATTATAAATGTAATTCTTGCCACAAAACCGTGAATGCTGAAAGCACTAAAAGCTCTCAAAATGTTGGTCTAAATAACGAATTTAAACAGGTTCTAGACGAATTTAAATTTTCGGATAATTTAAAAGGTTTGTTTTCGGCTCAATTAAAAAAAATAATCGACAATGAATTGTCTGATTTTTCTGAGAAAAAAAGACTTGCTTCTATGGAATTAAATAACCTGAAAGAAAGTTATGATAAAATGGAATATCGATATGCAATTAATGAAATTTCAAAAGATATTTTTGACAGACAAAGTAAAAAAATCAATGACGCAATTATTGAAAAAACAAAAGAACTTGATTTTTTACCAACAAAAATATCGAACAATGAAAATGCTACGAAATATTTTCTAAAAATCGTCCAAAACCCTAGTAAATTCTATGATTCTTTGGATTATAATAAAAAAAGAAAGTTCCAATATTTGGTGTTTCCAGAAGGGTTTCATTATTCGATCCAAAATAGAAAATATCGAACATCAAAAACCAATGCTTTGTTCGAGTTAACTAAATGTATTTCAGAGAGTTATAATTCTGAAAAACAAAAAACCCATCCTCAAAAATGGGATGGGTCCTCTTTAGTAGCGGGAACAGGACTCGAACCTGTGACCTTCGGGTTATGAGCCCGACGAGCTGCCTACTGCTCTATCCCGCGATGTATGTTTAATTCTATTTCTATCATTAGAAACCAGAATATGTATTACTTAATTCGACTGCAAATATACATATTTATTCTTAACTACCAAAGAAACAAGTGTATTTTATTGATTTGTTTGTAACTGTTTCATTTACAATGAAAAAATCCGTCAAAAAAGTTTTCTTGACGGATTTTTTATATTAATTTATTAACAAAGATGGAATAATTGGGTGTCGAAACTCTCGACTTACATCATTCCTGGCATACCACCACCCATTGGGCTTGGGTTTGACTCTTCTTTAATTTCAATTAAGGCACATTCTGTGGTTAAAATCATACCCGCTACAGAAGCTGCATTTTCTAAAGCCACACGAGTTACTTTTTTCGGATCGATAATTCCAGCAGCTAACATTTGAACGTATTCTCCTGTTTTTGCATTAAATCCAAAATCACCTGAACCTTCCGTTACTTTTGCAATTACTACAGAACCTTCTCCTCCAGCGTTTTCAACAATAGTACGTAAAGGTGCTTCAACGGCACGAGAAATAATTTGTATTCCCGTTGCTTCGTCTGCATTTTCCGATTTTAAAGTTGCCAAAACTGTTTTAGCGCGCACTAAAGCAACACCACCACCAGCAACAATTCCTTCTTCTACAGCCGCACGAGTGGCGTGTAATGCATCATCAACTCTGTCTTTCTTCTCTTTCATTTCAACTTCAGAAGCTGCTCCAACATAAAGTACCGCTACTCCACCAGCTAATTTAGCCAAACGTTCTTGTAACTTTTCTTTATCGTAATCAGAAGTTGAAGTTTCCATTTGTGCTTTAATTTGGTTTACACGACCTTTTATCAATTCCGCTTCACCTGCACCGTTTACTATAGTTGTATTGTCTTTATCAATAGAAATCGTTTCAGCTGTACCCAACATTTCTAAAGTAGTGTTTTCTAATGAATAGCCACTTTCTTCAGCAATTACAGTTCCGCCAGTTAAAATAGCAATGTCTTCTAACATCGCTTTTCTTCTATCTCCAAAACCTGGTGCTTTTACTGCAGCAATTTTTAATCCACCACGTAATTTATTCACAACTAAAGTAGCTAATGCTTGACCATCAACGTCTTCCGCAATAATTAATAACGGACGACTTGATTGTGCTACAGGTTCTAAAATTGGCAATAACTCTTGTAGGTTAGAGATTTTTTTATCGTACAATAACACATACGGATTGCTTAATTCTGCTACCATTTTATCAGCATCAGTAACAAAATAAGGTGATAAATAACCTCTATCAAATTGCATTCCTTCCACAACATCTACATAAGTATCTGTTCCTTTTGCTTCTTCAACAGTAATTACACCTTCTTTTCCTACTTTAGTAAAAGCTTTTGCAATTAAATCGCCAATAGTTTCATCATTATTTGCTGAAATAGAAGCTACTTGTTTTATTTTTTCTGAAGAATCGCCTACAGATTGTGTTTGTTTTGCTAAATCGGCAACGATGGCTTCTACTGCTTTATCAATTCCTCTTTTTAAATCCATTGGATTGGCACCAGCAGCTACGTTTTTCAAACCTTCTTTTACGATGGCTTGAGCCAAAACAGTTGCCGTAGTAGTTCCGTCTCCAGCTAAATCATTAGTTTTTGAAGCGACTTCTTTTACCATTTGCGCACCCATATTTTCTAACGGGTCAGCTAATTCAATTTCTTTTGCAACCGAAACACCATCTTTAGTAACCGTTGGTCCTCCAAATGATTTAGAAATAATTACATTTCTTCCTTTTGGTCCTAATGTTACTTTTACTGCATTTGCTAATGCATCTACACCACGTTTTAAACCGTCACGTGCTTCAATATCAAATTTTATATCTTTTGCCATTTTTTTATTGCTTTAGGCAGAAGGCTTAATGCTTTACGCAAACCAACTGCTGTTAATTTTATATTATTTAGTTGAAGCTAATTGCTTAAAGCCTATTGCTACAATATCGCATAAATTTCGTCTTCACGCATAATTAGGTAATCTTTACCTTCATATTTTAATTCTGTTCCAGCGTATTTACCATACAAAACGGTATCACCAATTTTTACAGTCATTGTATAATCGGTTTTACCTGTTCCAACGGCAACAACAGTTCCTTTTTGAGGTTTTTCTTTTGCTGTATCTGGAATAATAATTCCTGAAGCAGTTGTCGTTTCTGCAGCAGATGGTTCAATTACTACTCGGTCTGCAATTGGTTTAATATTTAATGCCATAATTATATTGAATATGTTTGTTAGTGAACGCTTAATTTAATTTCAGAAATTGTGCCAAACCCAATTTCTGACAAATTTACTTAAAATAAAAATGCCAGCACTGACAGGCTGGCATTATATTATATATGTAGCAAGAATTATTTTGCTGAATCTGCTGGTTTTGTAGCTGGTGTAGTTGCTTGCTTAGCTGGAGCATCTTTAACAATAGCTGGAGCAGCATTTTCGTCTACTAATTTAGATCCACCTGTACCATTATTAAAACTTAAAGTTGATAATAAAATTAGAACAATTAATGAACCTCCTAAAACCCAAGTCGTTTTTTCTAAAAAGTCGGTTGTGTTTTTTACACCTCCCATTTGACCTCCACCTCCAAAAGATGAAGATAAACCTCCACTCTTAGGATTCTGAACCATAATAGTTAAGATTAATAAAAAACATACGATGATGATTAATGCTAAAAAAATTGTAAATGACATAACTTCTGTATTAATTATTTTGTTGTAAAATTTTTATATTTTTAATTCGGTCTGCAAAGAAACTACTTTTTTCTGGATATTTCAAAATTAATATTTCATAAGCTTGTATGGCTTTGGTATATTTTTTTTGTTCGAGATAAATTTGCGCCAACGTTTCGGTCATTATTGAAGAAGGCGTTTCGTTGCTTTTAGCAATGTTTATTGGTATTGACGTAGTATCTTTTGCCTGTGGAATTTTAGGATTTAATTCGATAAATTTTTCAATTAAATCGAATTTTTTTTCTAATTCTGAAGACACACTGATTTGTTTTTCAGCTTCTTCACGAACAATTGGTACGATTTTAGCCAACTGAAGCCATTCTGAAAAGGAATGGGTTTCATTTTTTTCAAATTGCAAAGGTTTACCAATTTCCAATGCTGCTTCTACTTCTTTATTTGATTCTTTTTGTTCGGAAATAGAAATTGTTTCTGTTACATTGCTTGATTCTTGTTTAGTATCTAAAGTAAAAGGCTTTTTTTCTTCTTCAACATATTCAAAATCTGAAACGATTATACTCTGGATTTCAGCTTGATATTTATCATACACTTCTTGTTGAAAAATTTTAAAATCATCAGAAGTAATAAAATCGAACAACACACTTCTATCTGTTGTATGAGCAGCTGTTTTCTTTAATTCGTAATTATATCTAAAACTTTCTTGATTATATAATCCTTTTAAATATAAAGCACGAGCACTTTGGTAAAATGGAAATTCATTTACAATAGTTTCAAGTATTAACGTTTGTTTGTCGTTAATTGCTTTAGAATTATTAAGTAGATTTATATAATCGTTTGTGTTCATTTTTTATTTTAATAATATTCAATGTTGACTTCGAGTGCCTCAGCCAACAATGCTTCGGGTTCTCGAAAAACAATATTTTAAACTACCATTTTGCTAAAGATTCATTAAAAATATCTTGCGTGATTCTTTCATAAATAATTTCTAACGCTTCATTTAAAACCACAGAAGGTAATAAATTGGCATCATAATCATGATAAAATGAAAAACGCTTTTCAAAATTATCATCTTCTGAATTTTTGCTTGAATACCTAACATTTATAGAAATTGTCATTCTGTTTTGAGAAGATTGCTGACTCGCATTTGATGCCATTGGCGTAATACGATATTCCACAATTTCACCCTCATATAGTAAATCGCCTCCAGAAGTTACCAAATCTAAATTGGTTTGATTTTGTATGGTATTCTGTAATTTTTGCGTAAACGTTCGTTCTATACCAACTTCAACAATTTCGGCATTATTTTGAAAATAATTTACCTGAAACGTTTTGGCATTAATTTTTCCTGTTCCTGTAAAATTGTATTTCACGTTACAACTTACGAGTAAAAACAAGGTTAAAATTGCGATTATTTTAATTTTTAATTTCATCTTTTTGTTCTAAAACTACAAATCAAATTGTTTTATTTTTCTATATAAGGTTCTTTCAGAAATGCCTAATTCATCTGCAGCTGCTTTTCTTTTTCCTTTATTTTTTTCTAACGATTTTTTAATTAATTCTATTTCTTTCGCTTCTAAACTAAGGGTTTCCACTTCATCAATAGCTTCTGCATAGAGATAATTATTATTAAAATCGTCTTCGTCGTCAAACTCTTCTTGTTCTACTTCTTCTTCAACAGGTAAAACATTTCTTTTTATTTCTTGTTCAAAAATAGTGTTTTTTTCTTCAGAATTTCCATAAATTTTTTGAATAAGCGATTTGTTATTTTCTTGCACTTTAGCATTTCCATTTTGCATTAGCTCTTGTGTAAGTTTTTTTAAATCATTTAAGTCGCTTTTCATATCAAAAAGTACTTTGTACAAAATTTCGCGCTCATTACTAAAATCGGAAGTGCTTTTTTTCTCTCCAACAACTTGAAGCGAATTACTTTCCATATTAGGTAAATACGATTTTAAAGCCGTCAATGAGATATCTCTATTGGTTTCTAATACAGAAATTTGCTCCGCTGAATTTCGCAATTGTCTAATATTTCCGCTCCAACGATAATGCATTAAATAATTTACAGCATCATCTGATAATTTGATTGGAGGCATTTTATATTTGTGTGCAAAATCTGCAGCAAATTTGCGAAACAACAAATGAATATCTTCTTTTCTTTCGCGTAAAGCAGGCAAATTAATTTCAACAGTACTTAAACGATAATATAAATCTTCTCTGAATTTTCCCTTTTCAATTGCTTCCAACATATTCACGTTAGTAGCCGCAACAATACGAACATTGGTTTTTTGTACTTGAGACGATCCTACTTTAATAAACTCGCCATTTTCCAACACACGTAATAAACGTACTTGCGTGGTTAAAGGTAGTTCTCCAACTTCGTCTAAAAAAATGGTTCCGCCATTGGCTACTTCAAAATATCCTTCACGAGTTCCTGTAGCTCCCGTAAACGATCCTTTTTCGTGTCCAAAAAGCTCTGAATCTATTGTTCCTTCTGGAATGGCACCACAGTTTACGGCAATGTATTTTCCGTGCTTTCTATGAGATAATGAATGAATAATTTTTGGTATACTTTCTTTACCCACGCCACTTTCTCCAGTTACTAATACAGAAATATCCGTAGGAGAAACCTGAATGGCTTTTTCTACCGCACGATTGAGTTTTGGATCGTTTCCAATAATCTCAAAGCGTTGTTTTATGTTTTGAACTGATTCCATTTTTTAATTGATAATTAATAATTGACAATTGATAATTCTAAATTTTCATTGTTAATTTTTAATTCATAATTTCAGAATAACCTACTGCTTCACCTATTAATGTTCCGCTGGTACAATCTGATATTTTTACTAATACAAAATCACCTGGTTTATAATTTTCTTTTGGAAAAACTACAACCGTACTTTGCGAATTTCTTCCACTCCACTGTTTGTCGGAACGTTTAGAATCTTTTTCTACTAATACTTCAACTGTTTGACCAATAAAACGCTGTGTGCGTTCTAATGCGATACGTTGCTGTAAATCGATAATTTCATTTAACCTGCGTTTCTTTATTTCTTCAGGTACGTCATCTTCCATTTTTCTGGCCGCTAACGTTCCTGGTCTTTCGGAATACGAGAACATAAATCCGAAATCGTATCTAACATATTCTAACAAACTTAACGTATCTTGATGATCTGCTTCTGTTTCTGTTGGAAATCCAGCAATAATATCTTGCGATAAAGTAATATCTGGAATTAATTTATAAATAGTATCCACCAAGGTAATATATTCTTCACGAGTATGTTGACGGTTCATTTCTTTTAAAATTCTGGTACTTCCGCTCTGAACGGGTAAGTGAATGTAATTGCAAATATTATGGTGTTTTGCCATAACCTCAATTACTTCAATATGCATATCTTGCGGATTTGATGTAGAAAAACGAAAACGCATTTTTGGAAATTGAGTAGCACATCTATCTAACAATTGAGCAAAATCTACCGATGTGGCTTTTTGCATTTCGCTTGCTTTTTCGAAATCTTTTTTCAAACCACCACCGTACCAAAGGTAACTGTCTACATTTTGACCTAACAAAGTTACTTCTTTGAACCCTTTACTCCATAAATCAGCAATTTCTTCAATAATACTTTCTGGTTCTCGACTACGTTCTCTTCCACGAGTAAAAGGCACTACGCAAAACGTACACATGTTATCGCAACCACGAGTTATCGATACAAATGCTGTAATTCCGTTACTGCTTAACCGCACTGGAGAAATATCTGCATAGGTTTCTTCACGAGAAAGAATCACATTTATGGCATCTCTACCGTCTTCTACTTCTTTTAATAAATTCGGAATGTCTTTGTAAGCATCTGGTCCTACAACCATATCTACAATTTTTTCTTCATCTAAAAATTTTTCTTTTAACCGTTCTGCCATACAACCTAAAACACCAACCTTCATTTTCGGATTGATATCGCGTTTTACAGCATTATACATTTGTAATCGTTTACGAACCGTTACTTCTGCTTTATCTCTTATGGAACAAGTATTAACTAAAACCAAATCAGCCTCTTCTAAAACTTGAGTCGTATTATATCCTTCATTTGCCAAAATAGAAGCCACAACTTCGCTGTCAGCAAAGTTCATTTGGCAACCATAGCTTTCTATAAATAACTTCTTTTGGTTTCCTTGCTTTGTCTCCAAAACCATTGAAGTGCCTTGCTTACTTTCTTCTATAATCTTTTCTTCCATAAACGGTGTATAATTTTATTTTCGAAAACTGTTTTTTCAAAAATTCAGAAAGCAAAGATAGTACTAAATTTCATTATCTGCCAAATTGTCAGCATCAGTTTAACACAATTTAATAAAAAAAGCAACTCTTTCGAATTGCTTTCCTTTAATTACTCTTTAATTATCGTGACACCACTGTTACCCTTTTCGGTATTGACTTTTACTAAATACGTTCCTTTTTGTAGCGAAGAAACATCCACATTTTCTGAAAATCTTGGAATAGCTAGCACTATTTGACCTAGTGTATTATAAATTTCCAAAGATTGTATTTCTAAACTGTTTTTAGTCTTAATCGTAAAATTGTCTTTCACTGGATTAGGATATAAAACAAATTCATTTTCAAAAACAAAACTACTAGCATTTAAAAGTTGATAGGTAGAAGTAGCCGTATTAGTTATAATTGGGAAATTATAATCAAAATAAATTGATGCCGAATTACTAACCGTACTATTTACCGTTAATGTTGGCAACGATTTAATTTTAAATACTACATAGCCATCATTTGTAGCATCTGCAAAAGGTAGGTTGATATTTTCAAAAATAAATTCTACTTTGTTACCTGTGATTTTTGCGTAACAAGTATGACTACTATTTATTATTTGTAACGTAGAAACATCAAATTTTGCAGTATCAATCATATCTTTTACTACGATGTTTTGTGCAGGAAAAGTACCCGTATTCTCAAAACGAATTTGATAAGTAAGATAATCGCCTATTTTTGAAGGATTAATTATTGATCCTTCTAAACACGTTTTATCATTTGGATCGTAAGAATTAACCACTATTTGCCTAATATTGAAAGCATTATTGGTTAAATTTTCATCGGTGTTTGTACAAGAAATAGTAGCATTTATAGATAAATAATCTCCTGCATTAACTGCTGGAGTTTCCATAGGACTATTTACGTTTAGCGTAACAAAAATTTCTCTACTTTCAAAAGTTTGCAGGTTGGTATAATTAAAAGTAAGTCCATTATATGCTACTGCATTAGGGGTTGGGGTAGCTATAACATAATCCGTAATTTGGTGGCAATCATCAAAATCAAACACTACAGCACCACTTGCAATAGAAGTGCCTTTGTTTTTATATACTATTTTATAGTTGGCATCAAAACCAGGACGTGCCGGATTTAATGGAAATAAAGTAACTTCTACATCGTGGTGCACTCCATTAGGAGTAATACAAAAATTTTGTGTAAAAGGACTTGTTTGTAAAGGAAAAACTAACGTTGTAGTTGCAGGGCTAACGTTAAAATAACTAGGGTTTTCTAGTAAAGGTGTAAGCGTATGAGTACCTGCTTGAACTGGAATAGAATAATTTCCTGTCCCATTAGCAATTAAACTGCCTGTTTGTGTACCGTTTGATATATTAATTTTTAGATTTGAATACACAGCATCGCTACTTTCACAGCCATTGTTATCACTGTCAAAACGAGTATTACCATTAACAGTATAAAACGTGCCACCTGGAGTAAAAGAACAATAACTATTCACATGGCAAGTTGAACCCATACCAGATTGATTGATTTTGTTTTGCACCACACCTAAATCTTCTTCATCAGCACAAATATATTGTAGATTAGGATTATTAGAAAAACCTAAAACTGCCCAATTAACATTTTTTATAAACAAACTCGTTAATTGATTATATGAACAATCCAAGCTTATCAAATTTGTTAAACCCGAAACATTTAAACTAGTTAATAGATTATATTCACAAAACAAATGTTTCAAATTTGTACAACCCGAAACATTTAAATTTGGCAATTGATTATTATTACAATACAAATACTGCAAATTCGTTAAACCCGAAACAATTAAAATCGGCAATTGATTATTATTACAATACAATTTAATCAAATTTGTTAAACCCGAAACATTTAAACTAGTTAACAGATTATAGATACAATTCAAATTTTTCAAATTTGTTAAACCCGAAACATTTAAACTAGTTAATAGATTATTGTAACAACTAAAAGTTTGCAAATTTGTACAACCCGAAACATTTAAACTCGATAATTGATTTTGTTGACAACTCAATTGTTTTAAATTTGTTAAACCAGAAAGATTCAAACTCGATAATTGATTGCTTTGACAATGCAAAACTTGTAAATTTGTAAAAGCTTCAATTCCCGTTAGATTTGAAATTGAAGAACTGCTAACAGAAAGCCATTTAATAGCTTGAGCTTCTGAAACCTGTATTTCTCCATCCCCGTTTGTATCGATAGCGTTATAAGAAGAAATATACCAAGTATCATCATTAGGACTATAAACAGGTGTTTGTGAGGACGCAATTTGATTACTTGAACTAGCTTGTAATAATTTAGCTTTAAAATTTGCATCTGGTATGTTTACAATTTGTGCTTGTGTAACAAAAGTAATAAACACAGCTAAAAAAATGTAGATTTTATTCATAATATTTGAGATCGTGTATTACAAATATAAAAAAAATTATTTACCTACACTTCTAAATAAATAATTTTTAAAATTTTAGTGGCTTCTGTTTATTAAATGTTTGTTTTTTAAGCCACTGATTATAAAGATTAGCACCGATTTTATAAATATAATGATGAAAATCTTTGAAATCCTTTAAATCTGTGGCAAAATAAATTGAAACAAATATATTATTAAGATGGTAGCCATTTTAATTAATGAATTCTCATTTTTACAATTTGTGTAAACCGATTTAATAAATCAAAAAAACGACACCTATATATATTAATCAAAAAAATAATATACTTTTGCCAAATCAAATAAATGAAAATGGCGAAGAATTTAGTTATCGTGGAGTCACCTGCAAAGGCAAAAACCATTGAAAAATTTTTAGGAACCGATTTCCAAGTGGAATCAAGTTACGGACATATTGCCGATTTACCTTCAAAGGAAATTGGTGTAGATGTAAATGATAACTTTAAACCTAAATATGAGGTGTCTACAGATAAAAAAGCATTAGTAAAAAAACTAAAAGACTTATCTAAAAAAGCAGATATGGTTTGGTTGGCTTCCGATGAAGACCGAGAAGGAGAAGCTATTTCTTGGCATTTAGCCGAAGAATTAAAATTAGATCCTGCCAAAACAAAACGTATTGTATTTCACGAAATTACAAAAACTGCCATTTTAAAAGCAATTGAAAATCCGAGAGATATCAATTATAATTTAGTAAATGCTCAACAAGCTCGTAGAGTTTTAGACCGTTTGGTAGGTTACGAATTGTCTCCCGTGCTTTGGAAAAAAGTAAAAGGCGGATTATCTGCCGGACGTGTGCAATCCGTTTCTGTTCGATTAATTGTTGAGCGTGAAAGAGAGATTCAGAATTTTAAAGCTGTTGGAAGTTATTCAATTAGTGCTGAATTTACGAATGAAGCAGGAAAAACTGTAAAAGCCAAACTAAATAAAAATTTCAATACAAAAGAAGAAGCTCAAGCATTTTTAGAAAAGAATGTAAATGCGAATTTTAATGTAGCGGATTTAGAAACCAAGCCAACGAAAAAATCGCCAACAGCACCGTTTACGACGTCTACTTTACAACAAGAAGCCGCTCGTAAATTATATTTACCTGTTGGAATTACGATGCAAATTGCACAACGTTTGTACGAAGCCGGTTTAATCACCTATATGAGAACGGATAGTGTAAATCTTTCGCAAGACGCTATGGCTGCAGCACAAGCGGAAATTACTTCGTATTACGGAGCAGCATATAGCAAACCAAGAAATTACAATACCAAATCTAAAGGCGCTCAAGAAGCACACGAAGCCATTCGTCCTACAGATATGAGTCGTCATACGGTTGATATCGATAGAGACCAAGCGCGTTTATACGATTTAATTTGGAAACGTACTTTAGCCTCGCAAATGAGTGATGCGCAACTGGAACGAACCAATGTGAAAATTGCAGCGAATACACACAACGAATATTTTTCTGCAACTGGTGAAGTAATCAAATTTGATGGCTTTTTAAAAGTATATTTAGAAGGTAATGATGAAGATGATGAAGAACAAGAAGGTATGTTACCCGCTTTAAAAGTAAACGAAAAACTAAACCATAAATTCATTGCAGCAACAGAACGTTTTAGTAGACCTGCAAGCAGATATACAGAAGCTTCTTTAGTAAAAAAATTAGAAGAATTAGGCATTGGTCGTCCTTCGACTTATGCGCCAACAATTTCCACCATTATCAACAGAAATTATGTTGAAAAAGGAAGTTTTGAAGGTACAGAAAGAAAATACGAGCAATTAACTTTAATTGGTAAAGAAATAAAATCGCAAACGTTAAAAGAAAACTCAGGTTCCGATAAAGGAAAATTAGTTCCAACAGATATTGGAGGAATTGTGACTGACTTTTTAGTAAAAAACTTTGAAAGTATTTTAGATTATAATTTTACAGCTAAAGTAGAACAAGATTTTGATGAAATTGCAGCTGGAAACGAAGATTGGCACAAAATGATGAGTACATTTTACAATCATTTTCATCCAATTGTTACCAAAGTAGAAACCACCGCAGAACGTGAATCTGGAGAACGCATTTTAGGAACCGATCCAAAAACAGGAAAACCAGTAAGTGTTCGATTAGGAAAATACGGCGCAATGGCTCAAATTGGCGCTATTGACGATGAAGTAAAACAATTTGCAAGTTTAAGAAACGAGCAAAACCTTAGCAATATAACATTAGAAGAAGTTTTAGATTTATTTTTATTACCAAAATCTTTAGGAACTTATGAAGGGGAAGAAATTGAAGTAAACAATGGCCGTTTTGGGCCTTATGTGAAGTTTGGAACACAATTTATTTCACTATCAAAAGGCGAAGAACCATTAGATGTAACAATGGAAAGAGCCATTGAATTGATTGATGAAAAAACCAAGGCAGATGCACCTATTGCTACCTATGACAATTTACCTGTTCAAAAAGGCGTAGGCCGATTTGGACCTTTCTTAAAATGGAATGGTATTTTTATCAATGTAAATAAAAAGTACAATTTTGATAATTTATCGCAAGCTGATATCAATGAATTAATTGAAGATAAACAACAAAAAGAAATTGAAAAAGTACTTCATTTTTGGAAAGAAGAAGGCATAAAAGTAGAAAAAGCGCGTTGGGGAAGATCTGTAATTACAAAAGGAAAAATTAAAATTGAACTTAGTAAAGATATAGATGCTACAAAATTAACTCTTGAAACAGTAAAAGAGATGATTGAGAAAAAAACACCCGCTAAAAAAACAGCGACTAAAAAAGCGCCTGCAAAAAAAGCCGTAGCTAAAAAGAAATAATTTTATGATATTCGAATATTTACAACCTGTATCTGAAGAAATTCAGGAATTTACAACTCAATTATCTAATCAAACTTTAGGTAAAAAAATTGTAATGCATACAGCTACCGATTATCCTAATTTAGAAAACATATCCATCGCACTTATTTGTGTAAACGAAAATAGAGGTGCGAATTTAGAGAATGAAAATTACAATTTTAACGATTTTAGAAAAGCATTTTATCAATTATTTCCAGGGAATTGGAACAAAGGAATTGCCGATTTAGGAGATGCTTTAGTTGGAAATGAACCAAGCGACTCTTATTTTGTATTAAAAACCATTTGTGCCAGTTTAATCAAACAAAAAATTATACCTTTGGTCGTTGGTGGTTCGCAAGATTTAACTTACGCTATGTATCGTGCTTTTGATCAATTGGACCAAATGGTGAATTTAGTTGCAATAGATAATAAGTTTGATTTTGCAAAAGACGAAAAACTAGAATCCGATTCGTATTTATCAAGAATAATTGTAGAAGAGCCAAATAATTTATATAATTTTTGCAGTATTGGATATCAAACCTATTACACGTCGCAAGAAGAAATAGATTTAATTGAAAAATTGTATTTTGACACGTATAGATTAGGAGAAATAAGTAAAAATCCTGCTATAGTAGAGCCTGTTTTTAGAGATGCCGATATTATAAGTCTTGATTTAAAGTCTATAAAATCATCCGATTCGGGAAATACAACAGAATTTTATCCAAACGGATTTGATGGAAGAGAAATTTGTACTTTAGCCAGATATGCGGGTATAAGCGATAAAGTTAGTGCCTTTGGAATTTTCAATCAATTTTATAATAAAAATGAAAACCTACTTATAGCGCAAATCGTTTGGTATTTCATAGAAGGGTATCACTTAAGAAGTTACGAATACCCATTTGAAGAAAAAACAGATTATAATAGATATATAGTATTAGCAGAAGACGAAGAGTTGGTTTTTTACAAAAGTAACCGATCTGAAAGATGGTGGATGGAAATAAATTACAATACAATTTATAATAAAACAGTTAAAAAAACGTTATTACCATGTACAAACGATGATTATGTAGCGGCTTGTAATGCTGAAATCCCCGAAAGATGGTGGAAAGCACATAGAAAAAGCTATTAAAAAAATCGGTAAAAGCATAGCAAAAATCGATAAAATACACTTTTTTTTAGATTATTTTTCATTTGCTATTGTATATGTCAAAATAAATAGATAGGTTTGAAGCCTAAAATAAAATAAAATTTTATAACCCAATTAATATGAAAAAGTTTTTAGTATTATCAGCGGCATTAGCTTTATTAACAAGCTGTGGAAAAGGCGATAAAGGTGAACTGGTAGGAGTTAAAGGCAAAAAATGGTTTTCTGAAAAACCTTTTGGTATGTCACTTATCCCTGGAGGTGCGTTTATTATGGGTAAGTCAGATGATGACGTTGCCAATGTACAAGATGCGCCAACTAAAACTGTTACTGTGCGTTCATTTTATATGGATGAAACAGAAATTACAAATAGTGAATACCGTCAATTCGTAGAATGGGTAAAAGATTCTACTATAAGAACAAATTTAGCTATCAAAGCTGAAGAGTCAGGTGCTAAACCAGCTGCAGGAGGAAAAAACACTGGAAGTATTGGTGATTTTGCTTTTGCTGATGCAGATCCAGCTAAGATGACAGCATACGACAAATATATGTATGAAAACTATTATAGTGTAGGAACAGAAGCTGATCCGTATGCAAATAGAAAAACTAATAAAAAAGTAAAATTGATTAAAGAAACTTCTAAATATCCAGATGCGGATTATGTAGAAGTAATGGATTCCATGTATTTACCAGAATCAGAATCGTTTAATGGGTTAAAAACGATTGATGCAAGTAAATTAAAATTCAAATACAATCAAGTAGATTTAAATAAAGCGGTTAAGAAAAAAGGTCGTAAAAACTTTTATGAAGATGCACCGCCTTTAGAAATATATCCAGATACAACGGCTTGGATTAAAGATTTTGCATATTCGTATAATGAGCCAATGCACAATGATTATTTTTGGCACCAAGCATATGGAGAATATCCAGTAGTAGGTGTTTCTTGGAAACAAGCTAAAGCATTTTGTGCTTGGAGAACGATGTACAAAAACTCATATGTTAAAAAACAAAAAGGAAGAGATCAAGTAAATTCTTTCCGTTTACCAACTGAAGCTGAATGGGAATATGCAGCAAGAGGTGGAATTGAATCAGGTACTTATCCATGGGGTGGACCATATGCTAAAAATGACCGTGGTTGTTTCTTAGCGAATTTCAAACCAATGAGAGGAGATTATGCGGCAGATGGTGCTTTATATACTGTTGAAGCAAAATCGTATGAACCAAATGATTTCAACTTATACAACATGGCAGGAAATGTTTCAGAATGGACAGAATCTTCTTACGATGCAGGTGCATATGAATTCGTTTCAACTATGAATCCTAATGTTGCAGATAAAGCGAATCAAAGAAAAGTAATTCGTGGTGGATCATGGAAAGACGTAGCTTTTTTCTTACAAGTTTCAACTCGTGATTTCGAATATGCAGATTCAGCAAGAAGCTATATCGGTTTCAGAACAGTACAAGATTATATGGGTACTGAAGCAACGGGAAGCAAAGCAAAATAACAAACAAGAATTTAACTTAACTAAATAATTATAACTTAACTAACTAAAATTTTAAATTATGGCAATTTTAAGCAAAAAAGCAATGAATTTCGCTTACGGTATGGGAGCAGCAGTAGTAATCGTTGGAGCACTTTTCAAAATTACTCACTTTGAATTAGGTCCGTTAACTGGAACTGTTATGCTTTCTGTTGGATTATTAACTGAAGCATTAATCTTTGCATTATCTGCTTTTGAACCAGTAGAACATGAATTAGATTGGTCTTTAGTTTACCCAGAATTAGCTGGTGGTGAAGCTAAACCAAAATCAGGTAAAAAAGAAAATCCTGAAGAAGCACAAGGTTTATTATCTCAAAAATTAGATAATTTATTAAAAGAAGCTAAAATTGATGGGGAATTAATGACAAGCTTAGGAAATAGTATTAAAAACTTTGAAGGTGCAGCTAAAGGTATCGCTCCAACAGTTGATGCTATTGCTTCACAAACAAAATATGCAGAACAAATGGTTAGCGCAGCTACTTCATTAGAAGCGTTAAACAATTTATACAAAGCACAAATTGATGGTGCACAGAAAAATGCAGATGCGAATGCAGAAATTGCAGAAAATGCATCTAAATTAAAAGAGCAAATGCAATCAATGACATCAAACATATCTTCATTAAACGCTGTATATGGTGGAATGTTAACTGCAATGCAAAACAAAGGATAATTAGTTTTATCAAAATAAATTTAATTTAATTAACTAAACTAATTATTACAAAATGGCAGGAGGAAAATTAACCCCTAGACAGAAGATGATTAACCTAATGTATTTGGTTTTCATCGCAATGTTGGCAATGAATATGTCAAAAGAAGTATTATCAGCTTTTGGATTAATGAATGAAAAATTCGAGTCTGCTAACAATACATCTAAACAAACCAACGAGCAAATGTTGGCAGCATTAGACGCAAAAGCAGCTGAAGCAAAAGGAGAATTTGCTGTTGCAGCAGCTACAGCTCATAAAGTTGAAGCAGCAACAAAGAAATTTTATGCTTTTGTAGAAACTATTAAAGCTGAAGTGTTAAATGGTGTAGAAGTAAATGAAAAAACAGGTAAATTAGATTATGAAGCAATGGATAAAGCTGATAATTTAGATAACAGTTTATTCAATGGTGACGGTTACTCTAAAAGAGGTAACGAAGTAATTGCAGCAATTGAAACTTACAAAAGTGAAATGAAAGCAGCTTTAGGGAATGAGAAAAAATATTCAGCAATATTAAATGAAATAACTAAGAAATTTGATTTAGCTGACGTTGCAAATAAAGAAGGTTTAAAAGATAAATATTTAAATTATCATTTCAAAGGCTTTCCAGCAGTAGCATCTTTAGCAAAATTAAGTGCTTGGCAAAATGACGCAAAAAAAGGAGAGTCAGATGTTATTAGTGCAGCTTTAGGAAAAGCAGCGGTACAGGCAGCTTCATACAGTAATTATCAAGCAATAGTAGTTTTAGAGAAAAACGCATATTTTCAAGGTGAGAATGTTAAAGGAAAAGTTGTTTTAGGTCGTTACGACGAAAACACAAAACCTACATCATTTCAAGGACCAGGTAGATTAGAAAATGGTCAAGCAGTAATATCTTTAACAGCTGGTTCTGTGGGAGAGCAAACAATTAATGGATCTTTTTCATTTTTAGAGGATGGAAAAACAATTCCATTACCATTTAAAGGAAACTATGTAGTTGTTCCACGTCCTAACTCAGCAACAATTTCAGCAGACAAAATGAATGTTGTTTATCGTGGAGTTGCAAATCCAATGACAATTTCATTTGCAGGTGTTGCTAATAATAAAGTAAAAGCTTCTGCTCCTGGAATGTCTGGGTCAGATGGTAAATACGTGTTAAAACCAGGTGCAGGTAATACCGTAATGGTAACAGTTTCTGCAACATTACCTGACGGAAAGGTTGTTACTGACAAAAAAGAATTCAGAATTAAAGGAATTCCTGCTCCAACTGGTAAAATCAGAGGAGAAGTATCGGCATCAGGATCTAAATCTAATTTAGAAGTTTGTACAATTACTGCAGATTTAATAGATTTTGATTTTCCTGTTAAAGCTCAAGTTACACAATTTACAATTAAAGTTCCTGGACAACCTTCAAAAGTTGTAAGCGGAAGTAAAATGGATGCTGCTGCAAAATCTGCAATAGCAAAAGCTTCAAAAGGAGATGTTGTAAGTATTTTTGACATTAAAGCGAAATTTGTTGGAGGAGCTGAAGGACAGCTTGTAAAACAAATTTCACCATGTTCTTTTGAAATAAAATAAAATTTTAATAAAATAAAAAAATGAATTGGAGAAATTTTTTATTAGTAGCAGTATTTAGTTTGAGCACGCTTTCGTTTGCACAATCTAATTTACTAAATGCAAAAACACCTGCTGAAATTGGTAAGAAAACCGAAGCAGAAAAAAATGCAGATAACGATAAACCTTTGCCTTATGGTTACATAGGAGATAGAGATGTATTCATGGGTAAAACCGTTTGGGAAATTATTGATGTTGACCAAAGAGTAAATTTTCCAATGTATTATCCAGTTGAAGCAAATCTAAGCCCTGACAGAAAACCTCTTTATGATGTTTTAAAACAGGGAATTAGAGATGGTAAGATTACTGAAGTTTATGATTCTGGATATTTTACTACTAAAAAAACTTTAGAAGAAATAGAAAAGTCTTTGAAAAAAATTGACACAACAGACGGTGGTAAAGAAATCATTAATGCTGGTGAAAAATTAGAAGCAGATTCTGAATTCATTAATGTAACTGAAATTTCAGCTTATGATATTAAGGGATACAAAATAAAAGGTTTTTGGTATTTTGACAAACGTCAAGGTGAATTAAAATACAGATTACAAGGTATTTGTCCTTTGGTTCCCGATGTAAATACAATGGGAAAAGAAGAAAACAAAAACGATGAACCTGTTGAACTTTTTTGGATTTATTTTCCAGCAGCAAGAGATATACTTCATAGCGCTAAAGCTTTTAATGAAAGAAACTCTGCCATGCCTTTTACATTTGACCATTTGTTAAATGCACGTCGCTTTCATGCGGTAATTTACTTAGAAGAAAATGTTTACGGTGATAGAGAGATAAAAGATTACATGAAAGAAAACTCTCAAATGCAATTATTAGAATCAGAAAGAGTAAAAGAAAAAATACGTAATTTCGAATTAGATATGTGGAATTACTAATTAAAAATTTCTCCAATCATAAAAAAACTCTTGCTTTGGCAAGAGTTTTTTTTTATCTAATAACTAAAACGGCAATACAATTTTAAGTAAATTTGTAGCAGTATATAAAACAAAATGGAAGTTGACTATCTTATTATTGGTTCAGGTTTAGCAGGAATTTCTTTTGCAGAAACGTGTTTGTTACACCATAAAAAAATAATGGTAGTGAATGACACCTCTCAAAATTCAACAACTATAGCTGGAGGTTTGTACAATCCAATTGTTTTAAAAAGATTCACAAAAATATGGGAAGCTGAAAACCAATTGGCTATTACAATTCCATTTTATAAAAATTTGGAAACAAAATTAGGCACAACATTTTTATATGAAATTCCGTTATTTCGTAAATTAAATAACATTGAAGAACAAAACAATTGGTTTACCGCGTCTGACAAACCTAACCTATCCAATTATTTAAGTAGTGAATTAAATACTTTAAATAACGAAGCTATAGTAAGTAATTATAAATTCGGAAAAGTGAATGAAACAGGTTTCTTGGATACTAAAAAATTAAAAGAAAACTATACCAATTACTTAGTAGTAGAAAATTGCTATTTAGAAGAAACTTTAGATTATTCTAAGTTAGTAATCAAAGATGATCAGATTGAATATAAAGATATAAGAGCCAAACAAATTGTATTCGCAGAAGGTTTTGGTTTACATAACAATCCCTATTTTAATAATTTACCTTTGGATGGCACAAAAGGAGAACTTTTAATTATTAAATCCGAAAATCTAAATTTAAATGAGATAATAAATTCAAGTATATGGATTTTACCTTTAGGAAATCATTTATACAAAGTAGGCGCCACATATGATTGGGAAGACAAAACCAATCAAAAAACCGAAAAAGCTAAAACAGAATTACTTACCCATTTAAAAGAAGTGATTTCTTGCGACTTTGAAGTTATAGATCATTTAGCAGGAGTACGACCAACTGTAAAAGACAGAAGACCACTTTTAGGAAAACACCATCTACACAACCACTTATATATTTTAAACGGATTAGGAACTCGTGGTGTGCTTTTTGCGCCGTATTTATCAGATAAGTTATATCAATATATTGAAAATGGAATCCCATTAGATAATGAAATTTCAATAGAAAGATGTTATAAAAAACTATTTAGATAAGTTTTCTTTCCAATTTTTATCAAAGTGAATAAATATATTGATCCAGATATTTCTTGACATTCGCATAATAAGGGTATTGCTTAAAATTAAAGCAACAACAATTGAAATAAAAGCCGTTTTTAAATTGGCTTGAAACACAAAATGCGAAACTAAAAAAGTAATAATTCCAATTAATACTCCAAGTCCATAACTTACAAACATGGCACCAAAAAAGAAAGAAGGCTCTATTTTATATACTTGTTTACAATGCGAACATCTTTCATGCATGGCATAAATCTTCAAAATATTAAAAGGGTTTGCGTTTAAATACATACTTTCTTCATGACATTTAGGACAACAACCCGTTATCATCGCATAAATTTTAGACCCTTTACCAAACATTTTTACTATTTTGATGTAAAGGTAAAATAAGTATAGTACTTTTGCACCTTATTAGAAAAAAACATGCTGAATATACATAATCTTTCTGTTTCCTTTGGTGGAACGTATTTATTTGAAGAAGTTACTTTTAGAATGGGCGCTGGCGACAGAGTCGGTTTAGTAGGTAAAAACGGAGCAGGAAAATCGACCATGTTGAAAATTTTAGCTGGCGATTTTAAACCAGATTCGGGACAAATTGCCACAGAAAAAGAGGTAAGAATTGGATTTTTACGACAAGATATCGATTTTGAAGCAGGAAGAACGGTTTTAGAAGAAGCGTATCAAGCGTTTACAGATATTAAAGAAGTTGAGAAAAAATTAGAGGAAATCAATCATCAATTGGTAACTAGAACCGATTATGAAAGTGAAGCGTATTCTCAAATTATTGAAGATTTATCAGATTACACTCATAGATTTGAACTTTTAGGAGGTTATAATTATGTGGGTGATACAGAAAAAATATTATTAGGTTTAGGATTTAAGCGAGACGTATTTAACAACCAAACAGAAACGTTTTCTGGAGGATGGCGTATGCGTATTGAATTGGCAAAACTATTGCTTCAAGCCAACGATATTCTCTTATTAGATGAACCTACCAATCACTTGGATATAGAAAGTATCATTTGGTTGGAAAGTTTTTTACGAAATTATCCTGGAGTAGTAGTTATTGTATCGCACGATAAAATGTTTTTAGACAATGTTACGAATCGTACTATAGAAATTTCATTAGGAAAAGCGTATGATTTCAATAAACCGTATTCGCAATATTTAGAATTACGTCATGAAATTCGTGAAAAACAATTGGCGACTCAAAAAAATCAAGCCAAGAAAATTGAAGAAACCGAAAAATTAATTGAAAAATTTAGAGCCAAAGCTTCTAAAGCCTCGATGGCACAATCTTTAATAAAAAAATTAGATAAGGTAGAACGAATTGAAGTGGATGAAGACGACAATTCCGTGATGAATATTTCATTTCCCGTTTCAAAAGTACCTGGAAGAGTAGTTATCGAAGCCGAACACGTAACAAAAGCCTATGGAGACAATACGATTTTAAAAGACATTTCACTTTTAGTGGAACGTGGTAGTAAAATTGCATTTGTAGGTCAGAACGGGCAAGGAAAATCGACTTTTATAAAAGCAATTGTGAACGAATTTGAATTTGAAGGTTCCATAAAATTAGGTCATAATGTTCAAGTGGGTTATTTTGCACAAAATCAGGCAGAGTATTTAGATGGTGAGATTACGTTATTGCAAACCATGGAAGATGCCGCAACGGATACCAATAGAGCAAAAGTTAGAGATATGCTGGGGTCGTTTTTGTTTCGTGGTGATGATGTGGAGAAAAAAGTAAAAGTACTTTCTGGAGGCGAAAGAAACCGTTTGGCTTTATGTAAATTATTATTACAACCCATTAACGTTTTGGTAATGGATGAGCCAACTAATCACTTAGATATTAAATCAAAAAATGTTTTAAAAGCCGCACTTCAAAAATATGAAGGCACGCTCCTACTCGTTTCTCACGATAGGGATTTTTTACAAGACATGTCGAATTTGGTGTATGAATTTAAAGATCAAAAAATTAAAGAATATTTAGGCGATATCAATTACTTTTTAGAACAACGCAATTTAGAAAACATGCGTGAAGTTGAAAAAAAGGATATTGAGAAAAAAGAAGATTCTGCTAACCAAAATTCTAAAGCTTCTTACGAAGACCAAAAGAAAAACAAATCGTTACAAAATAGATTATCAAAAATTGAAAGTCAAATTAAACAATTAGAAATTGACATTCAAAGCGATGATAAAGAATTAGCTTCAAATTACGACAAACATATAGAAAACGCATCTTTTTTCACAGCGTACAACAAGAAAAAATCGGAATTAGATAAACTACTTTCAGATTGGGAAATGGTTCAGGAGGAAATTGATAATTTGGTTTAAAAAATAATTCCAAAACGTTTTACAATTCAATGAAAAAAAAGATGCTTTCAGCATGACAAGATTGTGTTGACTTTCTTTTGTTTTGAAAACGGATTTGCGTTAGTGATGGGAACGGCATCCTTTTTTATTTTGTTGCCTTCGAGTGCCTCAGGCAACAAAACAACTATTATTTATGAAAGTAAACGTTATCTGAGGTTCTCGAAGATAACTTTTACGACTAAAGAAAGGCAACAAAATTAAAAAGATATAGTGGACAGCACGACCTGAAAGGGAACGCCCAATCTTTGGACAAGCTCAGGATAACAATTAAAACTATAGAAAACAAAAAAGAGTCCCGATTTCTCGAGACTCTTTTTTTATTTGTAACTTTAAGTAAATTATTTCACTAAAGTCATTTCGTCTACAATGTGTTTTGCACCAGAGAAATTTTCAATTACCCAAAGCACATAACGAATATCTACGTTAATTGTTCTTTGTAACTTTTGATCAAAAATAACATCTCCAGCCATCGCTTCAATGTTTCCATCAAAAGCCAAACCGATTAATTCTCCTTTTCCGTTTAATACTGGAGAACCTGAGTTACCACCTGTAATATCGTTGTCGGTTAAGAAACAAACGTGTAAAGAACCATCTTTATCTGCATAACGACCGAATTCTTTTTTAGCATTCATGTCTAATACTTTTGAAGGTAAATCGAATTCTAAATCACCTTTTTTGTATTTTTTTACTTGTCCCGCTAAAGTGGTGTAATTATTTACAGTTGCATCATTTCTTTTATCAGCTGGTAATGAACGAACTTTTCCATACGTTAAACGTAACGTTGAATTCGCATCTGGATATAAAGTAGTACCAATTTTAGATTCTCTTAAACCTTCAACTAATAAACGGAAAGACGCACCAAAATCGTTTTGCGCTTTCATTAACTCGTCACTTCTTTTACCAATATGTGCTGTTAAATCATTTGATAAAACATATAAAGGGTCGCTTGTTAAAGTTACATCGTTTGGATTTGCTAAGTAAGCTTTAATTTTTTCAATTGAAGTAAAAATACTTGCATCAAAAGCTGAAGCTACATAATTTGTAAAATCACCATTATTTTCTTTTGCTAATTTTTCTACTGTTGGCGCTAATGCATAACCTGCTTTTTTAGCGTATAAAGCCAACTGAGCAGCTAATATATCTTTTTCAGCAGGAATATGTAATTCCTTAAACATTTCGTTTGCCATCTCTTCAATAGCTGGAGCCATTTCAGTGCGTTTAGCTGCATCTGCTTTAGTATACATTTCTAATTGTCTTCCTAAAGATCTGCTAATTGTTCCAAAAGCAGACGTTCTGAATAACTGTTGTAAATAATTGTCATGACGCGATTTTTCATTCGTCATGTCATAATATTTGTTGATTGTAGCTACAACATTACCGTATTTAGCTTGATTGGCTGGTTGATTTGCCCAAGTATTAAATTTAGCTTCTTGAGCTGCTTTAGATTTTGCTGTTCCAAATTTTGTTAAGGCATCTATCATACCTTGACGGTTTTTCCAGTAATTCGCAACTCCTGCAAATTTAGAAGCATACACTAAATTTAAAGCATCAGATTGAACCATATATTTTTTCATATTGTCCATTCCAGTTTTAGAACCTTCTACCCAAGCAGGGTATGCAAATTTTACGTTTTGCTCAATTCCACCAGCTGGCATCCAACGATTTGTACGACCTGGATATCCTAAAATCATAGCAAAATCGTTTTCTTTAACACCGCTTAAATTAACTGGCAAGTGATGTTTAGGGTTTAACGGAACATTGTTTACAGAATATTCTGCTGGATTTCCGTTAGCGTCTGCATAAATTCTAAACATAGAAAAATCTGCAGTATGACGTGGCCATTCCCAGTTGTCTGTATCTCCACCAAATTTTCCTAAGCTTTCTGGAGGCGTACCTACTAAACGAACATCTTTATAATCTTGATATACGAAATAGTAATATTCATTTCCTTGAAAAAATGGACGAACTGAAACGGTATATTTTCCGCCTTCATTGTTTTCTTTTTCAATTTTAGCAATTTCTTGATTGATTGCTTTTTCTCTTTCAGCTTCACTCATTCCTGGTGTCACAACTGATAAAATTCTTTTTGAACAATCGTCCATACGAACAAAGAAACGCACAAATAAACTCGAAGGTTTTAATTCTTCTTTTCTATTTGCTGCCCAATATCCGTCTTTTAAATAATTTTTTTCTGCTGATGATAATTCTGCAATCGCATCATATCCACAGTGATGATTGGTTAATACCAAACCATCTTTTGAGATTAATTCTGCGGTACAACCGCCGTTAAACTGCACAATAGCATCTTTTAAACTGTGGTTGTTAATGCTGTAAATTTCTTGTGGAGTTAATTGTAATCCCATTTTTTGCATATCGCGGTGATTTAAACGTTCAATGAACATTAAAAACCACATACCTTCATCTGCTTTAACGCTCATTGGCATCAGCATAATTCCAGCAACTAAGGATAAAATAATTTTTTTCATAATTTGATAATTTAAATTTAAAATCTTTACGGATTTTATAAAATAGTTTCTTTTTTGTGATGCGAATATACTTTATTTTTAAAATAAAATCTAAAATTTATGTAATCAATAAAAGTTGTTAAGAAAATTTTAACTTTTTACATAAAAAAAGCGTTTTGAAAACCAAATCGCTTTTAAAATATTAATTTTCCACATTTAACATTTTCCACAATTTATCTTTCAATTCTGTTAATCCTTGTTGGGCAACAGATGAAATAAACATATAATCTAAACCTTTAAGTTCTTTATCTAATTGTTGTTTCATTTCTTTTTGTAATTCGTCGTCTAACATATCGCATTTAGAAATCACTAACAACCTGTCTTTATCTAACATTTCTGGATTATATCGTCTTAATTCATCAAGAAGAATTTCGTATTCTTTCTTTATGTCATCTGCATCCGCAGGAACTAAAAATAATAACGTAGAATTTCTTTCAATATGTCTTAAAAAATAATGCCCTAACCCTTTACCTTCGGCTGCACCTTCAATAATTCCAGGAATATCTGCAATTACAAAGGATTGAAAATCTCTGTAAGCAACAATTCCTAAATTTGGCTTTAAAGTAGTAAATGCATAATCTGCAATTTTTGGTTTTGCAGAAGTTAAAACAGATAATAAAGTCGATTTTCCAGCATTTGGAAAACCTACTAATCCTACATCCGCTAGAACTTTTAATTCTAAAATAACATCAACTTCCTCACCAGGTATTCCAGGTTGTGCATAACGAGGCGTTTGGTTAGTAGAACTTCTGAAATTCCAGTTACCTAAACCACCTTTACCGCCACGAGCTAAAATTTTTGTTTCGCCATCTTCTGTAATTTCGAATAATATTTCACCCGTTTCTTTGTCTTTTATTACTGTCCCTAAAGGAACTTCTATAAATTTATCTTCTCCATCATGTCCGGTACTTCTACTGCTCCCTCCATCTCCACCGTGACCTGATTTCACATGTCGCAAAAATTTCAAATGAAACAAGGTCCATAAATTTTTACTACCTTTAATAATCACATGACCACCACGACCACCGTCTCCACCATCTGGACCACCTTTTTCAATAAATTTTTCTCTGTGTAAGTGAGAAGAACCCTTACCACCTTTACCAGATGCAACATATATTTTTACGTAGTCTACGAAATTTCCTTCAGTCATTTTCTTGTATTTTAGCTTTCAGTTGTAAAACCAACTGAAACCATTCTAAATTATTAATTTTTAATTTTTATGCAGACTAAAAACTGCGAATGCAACTACTTATTCCGTAAGTGCTTTTATTAAAATTTTATCAATTTTAACGCCATCCATATCCATCACTTCAAATTCTAATTTATTCCATATTAGCTTTTCGCCTTGTTTTGGAATACTACCTAATTCCGTAATAATCAAACCACTAACAGTAGTAACCTCGTAATCATTAAGCATATCATCTAAATCGAAATACGTCATAAAATCGTGTAATGAATATTGTCCATCCACTAACCAAGTTCCGTCTTCTCTTGCCAGTAATTGATATTCTTCATCAGAAAAATCGGCTGCGTCACCTACTAATGCTTCTAAAATGTCATTTAATGTAATAATTCCTTGAAAAACGCCATATTCATCTGTAACCAATGCATAATGAATTTTAGACTTTTTAAAATTTTCTAATGCTTTATAAGCCGAAGTATGTTCAATAAAATATACCGGCTCAATCATAATTTTCTGTAAATCGAAATCGCCTTTTTCAATATTTGCAAATAAATCTTTTAATAAAACTACGCCTATAACTTCATCCAAATTTTCATTACAAACAGGATATACAGAATGCAACTCGTCTAAAATTTTTGCTTTTAATTCTTCATAACTTTCATCTAAAGCCAAATAAACAATGCTTTTTCTGTGCGTCATTAAAGAATTTACTTTTCTATCGCCAATATGAAATACGCGTTCCACAATATCTTGCTCAATTTCTTGAACTTCTCCTACTTCAGTACCTTCTTTAATAATGGCTTTTATTTCTTCTTCAGTAACCTTGCCATCTGCGGTTGGTTTTATCTTAAATATTTTTAAAATAAAATCTGTAGAAGTAGTTAATAACCATATAAATGGTGCTGTAACAATAGACATTACTTTCATTGGAACGGCTACAGACTTAGCAATGGTTTCAGGATAATTTAGCCCAATTCTTTTTGGTAATAATTCGCCAAATACTAAGGAAAAGAAAGTTAAAATCACAACAACAACACTAACTGCTAAAGTGTGAGCATATGGAAAAGTTAATGTATAGGTTGCAAAAAAAGTTTCAACATCTGTTGTTATTTTATCGCCAGAATAAATACCAGTTAAAATACCAATTAAGGTAATACCAATTTGTACCGTAGACAAAAATTTGTTAGGTGAATTGGCTAAATCTAAAGCTGTTTTTGCACTCGTGTTGCCTTTTTTGGCGGCGGTTTCTAACCTATTTTTTCTTGCTGATATGAGTGCGATCTCTGACATAGAGAAAATTCCATTGAGCAGTATCAACAAGAATATTATGACTATTTCCAATTTTTATATAGTTGAATTAAATGCAATGTACTTAAAATTTATCGATTATTGTACTTAATCGTTCTGTAATTTCTTCAATCGAACCTATTCCATTTACAGCATAAAACTTTCCTTGTGCCTCGTAATACGACATTAAAGGTGCTGTTTTTTCGTTATATTCTTGGTATCTGTTTCTAATTTTTTCTTCGTCTTGATCGTCTGGTCTGCCTGAAGTTTTTCCTCTTTCTAACAAACGTTTTACTAAAATTTCATCATCTGCTTCTAATGCAACTGTTGCTGTAATTTCTTCGTTTTTTGACGTTAAAAAAGCATCTAAAGCTTCTGCTTGAGCAATTGTTCTTGGAAAACCATCAAACAAAAAACCTCTTGATTGACTGTTTTTTTCTACTTCACTTTGTAACATTTGAATGGTAACAGAATCTGGAACCAAATCACCTTTATCCATATAGGTTTTGGCCAATAAGCCCAATTCTGTTTCGTTTTTAATGTTAAATCTAAAAATATCGCCTGTAGATAAATGCGTTAACGAATATTTTTCTTTTAAAAATTCTGCTTGAGTTCCTTTACCAGCGCCTGGTTTTCCGAATAAAACAATATTAATCATTGTGTTGTTAAAGTTAAAATAAACCACAAATTTACAAACTATTAAACATATAAAAACATTATTATGTGTTTTTTTAAAAATTGATTATTTTTACATCGATGGATCAAGCATTTTATAAACTGCTATCGGAAAGTACTGCACATCGAATAAGTCGAGAATTTATTCGCGATTATGTATTTCAACATCCAGAAAAATTGCAATATTTATTGGAAATTGGTCTTAATGAAAAAGATAAAATTCATAATAAAGCGTGTTGGTCATTAGAATTAATTTTCGAAATTAAATTAGAACTAATTCTACCATATATTAATGAATTTATAGAAAAAATAGGGCAATACAAAAATCATTCTGCTATTAGACCCGTTTCTAAAATATGTTTGTTTTTATCGAAATCGAAAACAATAAAACTAACAGAAAACCAAGAAACAAAAATTATTGAAACCTGTTTAGACTGGTTAATTCGGGATGAAAAAGTAGCAGCAAAGGCATACTCTATGAGAACTTTGTATCACTTCGGAAAAAAGCATCTATGGATTAACGAAACACTAAAAACGATACTTTCACAAGACTATTTTAAACATTCCGCAGCGTATCGAGCGGCTGCAAAAGATATTTTAGAAAAACTAAAATAACGGCTAATTGCGAAACAAATTCAAATTAGTATCTTTGCACAAACACAACAACAACAACAACAACAACAACAACTAATGAATTATTTTTCTTCAGATTTTAAATTAGGTATTTTAGGTGGCGGTCAATTGGGTAAAATGCTTTTGACAGAAACCCGAAAATTTGATATCACTACTTTCGTTTTAGACCCAAGTAACGAAGCGCCAGCGCAGTATGGAGCAACTAAATTTTTTGTTGGAAGTTTGTTAGATTACGAAACCGTTTACCAATTTGGTAAAATGTGTGATGCCCTTACCATTGAAATTGAAAATGTAAATTTAGACGCATTAGAAAAATTGGAAGAAGAAGGACATATTGTATATCCATCACCTAAAACCTTAAGATTAATTCAGAATAAAGGAAAACAAAAAGATTTTTATGTTGAAAACAATATTCCAACATCAAAACACCAGCGTTTTGTAGATTTAAATGATTTAAAAAAAGCATTAGAAAAAGACGAATTAGAATTTCCTTTTGTTTGGAAATGCGCCCAATTTGGATATGATGGAAATGGCGTGAAAATTTGTCGTTCTACAATGGATTTATTACATTTACCTGAAGTAGAATGCATTGCAGAAGAAATGGTACCGTTTAAAAATGAGTTAGCCGTGATTGTTGCCCGAAATGCATACGGTGATATTAAAACCTATCCTGTTGTGGAAATGGAATTTCATCCAGAAGCCAATCAGGTGGAATATGTAATTTGTCCAGCCAGAATTGATGAAAAAGTAGCACAATTAGCAATTGAAATAGCACTTCAAGTTTCAAAAGCCTTTAATCATATTGGTTTATTAGCTGTAGAAATGTTTCAAACAGAAAACGACGATATTTTAGTAAACGAAGTCGCGCCAAGACCACATAATTCAGGACATCACACTATTGAAGCAAGTTATACTTCGCAATTTGAAAACCATTTGCGTTCGGTGTTAAACTTACCTTTAGGAAATACAGATAGTAAAGTAGCTGGAATTATGGTAAATTTGGTGGGTGAAGAAGGCTTTTCTGGACCTGTAATTTATGAAAACATCGAAAAAATAATGGCAATTGATGGCGTGACACCTCATATTTATGGTAAAAAAGAAACAAGACCATTCAGAAAAATGGGACACGTTACGATTGTAAATGAAGATATGGCAGCAGCCAGAAAAATTGCCGAAGAAGTAAAGAATTCAATTAGAGTAATTAGTGAAGTAAAATAAACACAGATTTCACAAATTAACACAAATTAAATCTGTGAAAATCTGTGAAATCTGTGTTCAAAAAAATAAAAATTATGAGTAAAGTAGCCATTATAATGGGAAGCATTTCGGATATGCCAGTGATGCAAGAAGCCATAGACATTTTAAAAGGATTTGATATTGAAACCGAAGTAGATATTGTTTCGGCACACAGAACACCAGAAAAGTTATTCGATTTTAGTAAAAATGCGCACACTCGTGGAATTTCAGTAATTATTGCTGGCGCAGGTGGTGCGGCACATTTACCTGGAATGGTAGCGTCTATGAGTCCGCTTCCTGTAATTGGAGTGCCTGTAAAATCAAGTAATTCTATTGATGGATGGGATTCTGTTTTATCTATTCTACAAATGCCAGGCGGAGTTCCCGTAGCAACCGTAGCTTTAAACGGTTCAAAAAACGCTGGAATTTTAGCCGCACAAATTATAGGTAGTTCAGATAAATGTGTATTAGATAAAATTATTTTCTATAAAGAAAGTCTGAAAGAAGCTGTAAATAAAGCAGCATCTGAATTGAAAAAATAAAATTAAACCATTAAGAGATTAAGAAAAATTAAGATTTTGGTTAGCCATTTTGCTTAATGAAACTTAATCTCTTAATGGTTAAAAAACATAAAAACAATTAGTTATAATGAAAATCTTAACCTCAAAATTCAATACCAAACATAACACTGCACCATTTTCGCAAATAAAATTAGAAGATTACAAACCCGCATTTATTGAAAATATTAGCAAAGCAAAAGCCGAAATTGATGCCATAATTACGAATTCTGAAACACCTACTTTTGAAAATACTATCGAAGCATTAGATTTTTCGGGTGAAAATTTAGATAGATTATCGTCTATATTTTTCAACTTAAATTCTGCGGAAACTTCAGATGAAATGCAAAAAATCGCACAAGAAGTTACGCCATTACTAACAGAATTTGGAAACGACATAGCTTTAAACGAAGATTTATTTAAAAAAGTGAAATACGTTTATGAAAATAAAAACAATATAAATTTAACAACAGAACAAGCGACTTTACTTGATAAAAAATACAAAGGTTTTACTCGAAATGGAGCGTTACTTTCTGAAGATAAAAAAGTTCGATTAAGGGAAATTGATACCGAATTAGCTCAATTGCAATTGACTTTTGGTGAAAACACCTTAGCAGAAACCAATAATTTTGAATTACACATTACAAATGAACAGGATTTAAATGGGTTGCCTGAAGGCGCTAAAGAAGCTGCAGCTGATTTAGCCAAATCAAAAGAAAAAACAGGTTGGCTATTTACTTTAGATTTTCCAAGTTATATGCCATTTGTAACTTATATTGAAAATAGAGAATTAAGAAAAGAAATGGCAATTTCATTTGGTAAAAAAGCCTTTCAAAATAACGAATACAACAACGAAGAAATTACTATAAAAATTGTAGCGCTACGTCACGAACGTGCTAATTTATTAGGATACGAAACGCATGCGCATTTTGTTTTAGAAGAACGAATGGCTCAAAACCCAACAAAAGTAATTACTTTTTTAAATGATATTTTAGAAAAAGCCAAACCCGCTGCTAAAAAAGAATTTGAACAATTAGCTGCTTTTGCAAAAGAATTAGACGGAATTGAACAATTAGAAAAATGGGATAGCGCCTATTATTCAGAAAAATTGAAACAAAAATTATTCAATTTAGATGATGAAGCTTTAAAACCTTATTTCAAATTAGAAAATGTTTTAAACGGAGCATTTACAATTGCAGAAAAACTTTTTGGAATAACATTTAACGAAGTTTTTGACATTGACAAATACCATTCTGATGTGCAAACTTTTGAAGTTTTAGATGAAAATAAAAATTTAGTTGCGATATTTTACACCGATTTCTTTCCAAGAAAAGGCAAAAGAAATGGCGCATGGATGACCTCTTTCAAACCTCAATATATTAAAGACGGAACAAATGAAAGACCTCACGTTTCTAATGTGTGTAATTTCACGCCACCGACTGCTACAAAACCTTCTTTATTAACGTTCAATGAAGTGACGACTTTATTCCACGAATTCGGTCACGGTTTGCATGGTATGTTAGCAAACACTACCTACCCTAGCCTTTCGGGAACTTCAGTATTTTGGGATTTTGTAGAATTACCTTCTCAAGTAATGGAAAACTGGTGTTACGAACCAGAAGCCTTGGCTTTGTTTGCGAAACATTATGAAACAGGTAAAATTATTCCACAAGAATATGTGGAGAAAATTAAAGAATCGGCAAGTTTCTTAGAAGGAATGGCCACCTTACGCCAATTGAGTTTTGGTTTGTTAGATATGGAATATCATGGGAAAAACCAACCTATTGATAACATAAAATCGTTTGAAAAACAAGCCATGGGCGACACGTCATTATTTCCAGATGTTGCTGAAAATTGTATGAGCGTTTCGTTTTCACATATCTTTCAAGGTGGTTATTCTTCCGGATATTACAGTTATAAATGGGCGGAAGTTTTGGATGCCGATGCGTTTGCCTATTTTCAAGAAAAAGGCATTTTCAATAAAGAAGTCGCGACGAAATTTAAAGAAAATGTTTTGTCAAAAGGTGGTACCGAGCATCCAATGACGCTATATAAAAACTTTAGAGGACAAGAGCCAAATGCAGATGCTTTGCTGAAAAGAGCAGGATTGATTTAAATAAACATGATTTATTATGAGTAAAATTTGCTTTTTATATGTTCAAACAGCCAGCCAACAAAAAGATTATAATATTCCTTATCTTGATTTCAATAATTGGACAAGAATGGTCTCATTAAGCTATTTCATATCTAATGAATATTTAGAAAAAAAAACTGAATTTAGTGATTATATCATTAGACCATATGGTTTTTTAATTGAAAATGAAGCTTTTAATATTCATAAGATTAGTAATGAAATAGCTATTAACAAAGGAGTAATTATTAATGATTTATTTGATAAGATATTACCTGAATTTAATGAAGTTGATTTTTTTGTGGGTCATAATATAGACTTCCATTTAAATGTGTTAAGAAGTGAAATATTAAGAAATGGATATGAAAATCTTAATGTTAAAAATAAAATATGTTTAATGAAATATGGAGTTGATGAATGTAGATTAATAAATAAAAATGGCTACAAATATCCTTCATTAAATGAATTACTCACGAACTTAACTGGTAAAAAAAATGAGTTTTATGTTAATAACAGTAAAAACTCTTTAAAAGCTATTGAAACTTGTTATGAAATATTATTTAAAAAAAATATTTTTAAAAATCTTAATCTAAAACCTGATATTTCATTTGAATTATTAGACATTCCGTTTAAAAAAGATAATTTTCCAACCGTAAAATTTCTAACTATTAAGATTAATGAAAATGATAAATTTGACATTTATTTAAATAAAACCAAATTATATGAAAATATTTATGAACTAATTATTGACGAAAGATGGGGTTTTTATTCATTTAAAAAAAGTTTAACTAATAAAGAAACTGAATATTACATCATAGACTATAGAGGAATTCAAATACTAAAAACATTAAATAGAAATATTTCATATGGTTTTTATGGAGATAATGATGAACCAGGAATTTGGATTAATGGAAAACTATTTATAAATGTAACATTTTATATAAATGGCTTATTTCTACATAATACTAAAAAAATAATTTCGATTGTAGCCAACAAGGACAGAAAATTAATAGTTTTTAAGTTAAAAAAAGATTCAATTACTATAATTAATAATCTAAATGGTGAAATAATTTTTGAGAATAGAAATATCCTTTACGATATAAATTATGGTGGATTCTCTCTAAACTTTTTTATTGAAATACAGAATGATTTTGTAACTGTAATGAATTTCGATAAAACAATTATCAATAGATTCAGCATTAAAGGTAAGCTAATTAATAATTTTTTTGAAATACCCAAACATTTACTTTTTGAAGTTGATGGCAAAAAAGGAATTATTGATATATATGGGAAAGAAACTATAAGTCCAATATATGATTCCTTAACTTATTTAGATTTTGAAAGTAATTTAATAAGATATGAAACTAAATTAATCAAATATAAAAAGAAAGAAAAGTACGGTTTATTAAATTACAGAGGGGAATTAATTTTAGAATTTGATTATGACTTCGATATTGATGGTTTTGATGATGATAGTATTTTATTAAAAAATATAACCTCCAATTTATTTGGAGTATATCTGTTCAAAAAAAATATATTGATACCTCTTGAGTATGATAAGATTGAAGATAGTAAAAATTTATCAAAACTATCCGATGAAAATATTATTTATACTCTCAGTAATGATCTAAATGGAGAATTAGATTTTTATTTACTTTATAGAAAAAATAAAATAGGTTTATATTTTAAAGACTATAATTCTTTTATAGATTCTAAATTTAACCAATTTGAATTTGGAAAAAAATTTATAGTAACTCACGATTGCGATAAAAATCAAGGTTTATATGATTATTATGGAAAGTGCATATTAGAATGCGATTATAAATATTTATTTTTATATGAATATGGAGACATAAATCTAATTGAAATAGAAAGAGAAAATAAAATAGATTTATTAAATCTAATGAATTTAAATTATGAATATAAAGAATTAAATTACACTCGAAGAATTTTAAACAGTAATGAATTAATTCTTATCATAAATAAAAATGGTTTTATCAAATATAAAAATTTTAATAGTGGAATAGAAACAGATTTTATATTTACAGATGTAAAAGATATTTTCGAGATCAATAAATTCAAATTGGAGGAACACAGAAAATTTGTTAAAACATATTATCGCTTTAATGAAAATAGAATTGTTGTTTGTAAAAATAATAAATTTGGTTATTTAGATAAAGATTTAAACGAAGTCATAAAATGTAAATTCGATGATGCTAATATATTTATTAATGGAGCTGCGCTAGTTACAATTAGAGAAATTGGAGGATATTATATTGATCTATTTGGTCATGAAAGTTCTAAGTTGAAATAAATATTAACAGCTTTTTAATTTACCAACTTAATTTGTAAGTGATATCATAACGGTAATGTTAAATAATTTTTAATAACAAATAATTAGAGTTTTAGACATATTTAATAAATAATGGAAATCTAAACTTACAGTAAATAATTTAAATAAAGTAGTTAAAATATTAGAATTTCACAAAATTGACTCTTTACCAAAAGTTTTTATATAATCATACAAATGTTTTATTATTAAATCCTAATAATTACATATTTATAAGTTATAAAAGCATATAAGACTACGAATTTAGTTTATCTAATATAGAAATAGATTTTTCTAAAACACTATTTTGTTCATTCTTAATTTTGTCAATATATTGCCATTTAATATTTATATCATTTAATTCTTTGAGGTCATTTATAGTATCTTTAAAGTTATCTACAATTTCATTAGTTGCATCAATTAACTTATTGTGTTCATAAATAGTTAGAGGACTAATAAAAACATAAGCTTTTAATAATTGATATTTATGAAACATTATTAGATTTTCTAAATTTATTTCTAAACTTATTGACAAAACATAATTATAACTTTGTATTGGATATAGTGGAGGCATACTAATATATTTTTTTCGAATATAAAGTAAAAATTTAAATTTTACAAAAAAATCGGAAGAATTATCATATATATTTGGTTTTGCAAGAGAATAGTTAAATAAAGAAATTTAACGTAATTTTCATATTTAAGAGTTTAGTAAACAATTAAAATATAACTTTATCTAGTTCATAGCCATAAAAAACATAAAGTATTTATAATAAAAAAGTCGAGATTAATTGATTAACTATTTAAAAATCAAAACTAACCACCACCACAAAATAGGAATACTTTCTACCCAAAAACTGGTGTAATATTTACTATTTTTTGTGGAAGAAAATCGAATAAAAAATCCAATTACAATTGCTATTACCACATCGAAACGTTCAAACCGTAATATTAAACTCAGAATGCAAAAACAAATTAAAAACAAGTAACCTAAATATTTAGTTTTTTTTATACCAAATTTTTGAGGAATCGTTTGTAAAGTAATTGCATCATGCTGCGAATCATAAATTTCAAAAGGAATTAACAAGGCGCATATCAAGAAAAATAATTTCACTTGTAAAATTGTATTGAAAAAAAACAACATTTTTGTATCTAACGTTGGAATGTAACTCACCACGTACGTTACGCAAATACTCACAATAGCTATTTTTAAAAACCAATATTTTCGTAAAAACGGATACAATACAACCAAAAAAAAGATTTGTAAAAATGCTATTTGAAAACAAAATTTTAATTGAAAGAAGCAAATTACAAAAGTCAAAAATGCAACTGTTGTAATTCCTAAAACAGAATTATTTTTGTGTACTGAAAACTTAGTGGATTTCCAAAATTCGTAATATTTTAAAACTGAATAGCCAAATACACTACCAGAAAAAATAGCTCTTTCCAAAAACACGTTAGAAGAAATGTTTAACGATAGCTCCACTACTTTTACTAAAGAAAAAATAGCAAAAGCAACATGTAAACTGCTTTTGATGTATAAATCGAAAATTTGTTTTAAAACTAACATTCAACAAAAATAATAAAAGTGTTAATAACAAGCTATTTTAGTTGATAAAAATCATGAAAATTCAACTAAAAAGCAATTAATTTTAGCAGATTAATAATTACTTTTGTATCAAATTTAAACACAACCTATTTTTATATATAAATGAAAACAGATGCTTTTGCTTTAAGACACATTGGAACAGGTGAAAAAGACTTAAACCACATGTTAAAAACTATTGGAGTAGATTCAGTAGATCAATTAATTTACGAAACTATTCCTACAGATATTCGTTTAAAAAACGAACTAAATCTGGAAAAACCGATGACTGAATATGAATATTTAAATCATATTCAAGAATTAGGAAAAAAGAACAAAGTTTTCAAATCATATATTGGATTAGGTTATCATCCAGCAATAGTTCCTGCAGTAATTCAAAGAAACGTTTTTGAAAATCCAGGTTGGTACACTGCGTATACACCGTATCAAGCGGAAATTGCACAAGGTCGTTTAGAAGCCATTTTAAATTACCAAACTACCGTTATTGAGTTGACTGGAATGGAAATTGCAAATGCTTCTTTATTAGATGAAGGAACAGCTGCAGCTGAAGCAATGACTTTATTGTTTGATGTTAGAACAAGAGATCAAAAGAAAAATAATGTTTCTAAATTCTTTGTTTCAGAAGAAATTTTACCACAAACATTATCAGTTTTACAAACGCGTTCTACACCACTTAATATAGAATTAGTAGTTGGAAATCATGAAACATTTGATTTTTCATCGGACTTTTTTGGAGCTATTCTTCAATATCCAGGGAAATTCGGACAAGTTCACGACTATACTGCATTCATTGCAAAAGCAACTGAAAACGAAATTAAAGTAGCCGTAGCCGCAGATATTTTATCTTTAGCAAAATTAACACCTCCCGGAGAAATGGGCGCTTCAGTAGTTGTAGGAACTTCTCAACGTTTCGGAATTCCAATGGGTTATGGTGGACCTCACGCTGCTTTTTTCGCAACAAAAGACGAATACAAACGCTCGATGCCAGGAAGAATAATTGGAGTTTCAATTGACGTAAACGGAAACCGTGCCTTACGTATGGCATTAGGGACACGTGAACAACATATTAAACGTGAAAAAGCAACTTCAAATATCTGTACCGCACAAGTTTTATTAGCAGTTATGGCCGGAATGTATGCGGTTTATCACGGACCAAAAGGATTAAAATACATTGCAAATAAAGTACATAATTCAGCTAATACAGCCGTAGAAGCTTTAAACAAAATTGGAGTCTATCAAACGAATACTTCCTATTTTGATACCATAAATGTAAAAGCAGATGCTGCAAAAGTGAAAGCTATTGCAGAAAAAAATGAAGTAAATTTCTTCTACATTGATGCTGATACCATTTCAATTTCATTCAATGAAACTACTTCAATTTCTGATATTAATCAAATTGTAGCTATTTTCGCTGAAGCCAAAGAAAAAACATTTGAACCTATTACTGAATTAGTAGAAACTACTGTAATATCAGAAAATTTAATTAGAAAATCAACTTTCTTACAACACGATGTATTTAATAACAATCATTCGGAAAGTCAGTTGATGCGTTATATTAAAAAATTAGAACGTAAAGATTTATCGTTAAACCACTCCATGATTTCACTTGGCTCATGTACCATGAAATTAAATGCAGCTGCCGAAATGCTACCTTTATCGATGGCAAATTGGAATAATTTACATCCATTTGCACCACTTGATCAAGTGGAAGGATATCTTACGATGCTTAAAAAACTAGAGCATCAATTAAATGTAGTCACTGGTTTTTCAGGAACTACATTACAACCTAATTCTGGTGCACAAGGCGAATATGCCGGTTTAATGACCATTCGTGCCTACCATTTATCTCGTGGCGATAAACACAGAACGGTTTGTTTAATTCCGTCTTCAGCACACGGAACCAATCCAGCTTCAGCAGCTATGGCTGGAATGGATATTATCGTGACAAAAACTACTCCAGAAGGAAATATTGATGTAGAAGATTTAAGAGAAAAAGCCATTTTACATTCGGCTAATTTAGCTGCTTTAATGGTAACCTATCCATCTACTCACGGTGTTTTTGAAAGTTCAATTATTGAAATTACAAACCTAATTCATGAAAATGGTGGTTTGGTTTATATGGATGGCGCGAATATGAACGCGCAAGTTGGATTAACCAATCCAGCTACTATTGGCGCAGATGTTTGCCACTTAAACCTACACAAAACGTTTGCTATTCCTCATGGTGGTGGCGGACCTGGTGTTGGACCAATTTGTGTTAATGATAAATTAGTGCCGTTTTTACCAACTAACCCAATTGTTAAAGTGGGTGGTGAACAAGCTATTACAGCTATTTCTGCAGCTCCTTACGGTTCGGCTTTAGTATGCTTAATTTCGTATGGATACATTTGCATGTTAGGTGCAGAAGGATTAACAAATGCTACAAAACACGCCATTTTAAACGCTAATTATATGAAAGCGCGTTTAGAAGCGCATTATCCAATTTTATATTCTGGAGAAATGGGAAGAGCCGCTCATGAAATGATTTTAGATTGTCGTGCTTTTGAAGATAATGGTATTAAAGTTACTGATATTGCGAAACGTCTAATGGATTATGGCTTCCACGCCCCTACCGTTTCTTTCCCAGTTGCTGGAACTTTGATGATTGAACCAACAGAATCGGAAGATTTAGCAGAATTAGATCGTTTTTGTGATGCGATGATTGCTATTCGTAAAGAAATTAGCGCTTCTTCAAAAGATGATACTCAAAATATTTTAAAAAATGCACCGCACACATTGTCAATGGTTACTTCAGACGAATGGGTGTTCCCATACACAAGAGAAGCGGCAGCATTTCCATTAGAATATATTGCTGAAAATAAATTTTGGCCAACCGTACGTCGTGTTGACGAAGCGTATGGAGACAGAAACTTAGTTTGTTCATGTGCGCCAATTGAAGCGTATATGTAATATTTAATTACGATTTTAGATTTACGATTTTCGAAGTCTAAAAACAAATAACATTAAAATCTCAAATTCCGATTTTGTGAATTTGAGATTTTTTTATGAAATATGATAAATATCAATTTCTTCAAAAAGGAAAGTTGTAAATTTGAAGTGCAAAAAATTCATCACAATGAGAGATATAGAAACCCGTGAAGACATTCTTTTAATAATACGAAATTTTTATGATAGTTTATTAAAAGATCAATCCATAAATTTCTATTTTACAAAGGCTACACATGTTGACCAAAATTTAGAGGAGCATTTTGATGTTTTAGCTACATTTTGGGAGCAAGGTTTATTTTTAAAAGGAGGTTATAGCAATAATATGTTCCAAATACATAAAGACATTCATGATAAGCATCCTTTCACACACGAACATTTTGAAATTTGGTTAGACCATTTATACACTGCTATAACTGAAAATTTTGAAGGAAATAGAGCTGATCAAATGAAAACAATGGCATTAAATATGGCAACTGTAATGAAAATAAAATTTCAATAAATTCTGAAATTGACAAAAAAATGCAAATATTTTAACAAATTCGTAATAATTATTTAATTTACAATTTGTTATACCGCTTTTGAATTTCAATTTACTATTTTAGTATTAAATTCTGAAATCAGAAAGTTAAAAAATAGATTTATACGTTTTAAAACTATAATAAATTTAAAAAATGACAATAAAAATAACAGGCTCTGGAAGTTATATTCCTACAGAAACAGTAACTAATAAAGATTTTTCTTCTCATATTTTTTTAAATGAAGACGGCACTTCGTTTCCATTATCAAATGACGTAATCACTGAAAAATTTTATGGCATTACAGGAATTGAAGAACGTAAATATGCGCATACCGGTTTTCAAACTTCCGACATGGCAACAATAGCCGCAAAACGAGCTATAGAAAATGCCAACATAGATCCTGAAACTTTAGACTATATTATATTTGCTCATAATTTTGGAGATGTAAAAAAAGGCGCCATTCAAGGAGATATGTTGCCTAGTTTGGCTTCAAAAACAAAGCGTAATTTAGGCATAAAAAACCCTAAATGTGTGGCTTATGATGTGCTTTTTGGTTGTCCTGGCTGGGTTGAAGGTATGATTCAAGCTACGGCATTTATTAAAGCTGGCATGGCAAAAAAATGCCTTATCATAGGTGCCGAAACGCTTTCTCGAGTAGTTGATCCGCATGATAGAGATTCCATGATTTATTCTGATGGCGCAGGCGCTACAATACTTGAAGCAAGTGATGAAAACGGTGGAGTTTTAGCGCATGAATCGGCATCTTTCACATACGAAGAAGCAAATTATTTGTTTTTTGGAAATTCCTTTAATAAAGAACACGACCCAAATGTGAGATACATAAAAATGCATGGTCGAAAAATATATGAATTTGCCTTGAACAACGTGCCAAAAGCTATGGCTGCCTGTTTGGATGCGAGTGGTATTAAAATTGATCAAATTAAAAAAATACTAATTCATCAAGCCAATGAAAAAATGGATGAAGCCATTATTCAAAGGTTTTACAAACTTTACAATCAAACTCCACCAGAAGGCATTATGCCAATGACCATTCACAAACTTGGAAACTCAAGTGTAGCCACGGTTCCTACTTTATACGATGCTTTACTAAAAGGAGAAATTGAAAATCAAGAAATTCACAAAGGGGATATCATTTTATTTGCATCGGTTGGAGCCGGAATGAATATTAATGCAATCGTATATCAATTATAATATTTTTTAAATTTATTGATAAATGTTTCGTGTTTATCGTTAATTTTGCATTTATAAATTACTATCAAGCTTATATTAATGTACGAAAAAACTTATCCAAGCAAACGATTCAATATTACGTTAGAATTTCTAAAAAAAAATATTTCAACATCTGAAACTATTTTTGATTTAGGTGTTCCCAATCCGTTTTCGAAAATAATGGTAGAAAATATGTATACGGTTATTAATACAAAGGGTGAAGACTTAGATACCAATCAAACTGCTTTACGCGAAGAAAATTACGACGTATTTACAGGATTTGAAATTTTCGAACATTTATTAAATCCGTACACCATTTTAGAAAATGTAAAATGCGATAAAATTCTTATTTCTATTCCCTTACGTTTATGGTTTTCATCGGCATACCGAAGTAAAACAGACAAATGGGACAGACATTATCACGAATTTGAAGATTGGCAATTGGACTGGTTATTAGAAAAAACAGGATTTCAAATTATAGATCGTGTTAAATTTACACATCCTGTTAAAAAAATTGGTTTTCGTCCTTTATTGAGATGGTTTACTCCGAGATATTATTTGGTTTATGCGGAGAGAAATCCCAAAATATAAATCCCAAATCCCAAATTACTCTATAATTTAAGTTGAAATTTGGAATTATAAAAATTGGACTTTTCAATATGAAATACTACATTATCATTCCTGCTTACAATGAAGAAGCTTTTATGGCTTTAACGTTACAATCTTTGATAGCGCAAACCGTTTTGCCAACGAAAATTGTAGTGGTTAATGATAATTCTACTGATAGTACCGCTGAAATAGTAACTCAATTTTCTGAAAAATATCCGTTTATTTCTTTAGTAAATAAAAAATCTGATGCCATTCATCTTCCTGGAAGCAAAGTAATTCAAGCGTTTCAAGAAGGCGAAAAACACATTGATAACCAATACGATATTATTGTAAAAGTGGATGCCGATTTGATTTTTCCAAATAATTATTTCGAAACCATTATAAAACATTTTCAATCTGATAGTAGTATCGGAATGGTTGGCGGTTTCTGCTATATTGAAAAAAATGGCGATTGGATTTTAGAAAACTTAACCGATAAAGACCATATTAGAGGGGCTTTAAAAGCGTATAGAAAAGAAACGTATAAGCAAATTGGCGGATTAAAACCAGCTATGGGTTGGGACACTGTAGACGAATTATTATGTAAATTTCACAATTGGAAAGTCCTTACTGATGAAAGTTTACACGTAAAGCACTTAAAACCAACTGGAGCCAGTTATACTAAAGCTGCAAGATATAAGCAAGGTGAGGCCTTTTACAGTTTAGGTTATGGATTTATTATAACCGCAGTTGCCTCTTTAAAATTAGCTTCAAGAAAAGGAAAACCTTTTTTATTTATCGATTATATTTTAGGATTTTTGAAAGCTAAATCTTCAGGAAAACCTTTATTTGTTAATCCAGAACAAGCCAAATGGATAAGAAAATACAGATGGAAAAAAATGAAAGAAAAGTTGTTTTAATCTATTAAAATAAAATTAAAACAGTATTTTTACTGAATACTAAAACAAATAAATCGTACCCTAATTAATGATGCTCATAAGATATTTATCGCAAATTGGTCGTTATTTCATAATGTTGAAAGAGGTGTTTAATCGTCCAGTAAAATGGTCTGTGATGAAACAACTTATCCTAAAAGAAATTGACGATTTGATTATTGATTCTTTGGGAATTGTTTGTTTCATTTCGTTTTTTGTGGGTGGTGTTGTAGCAATTCAAACGGCATTAAACTTAACCAATCCACTGATACCAAAATATTTAATTGGTTTTGCAACACGGCAATCAATCGTGTTAGAATTTGCACCTACGTTTATTTCGATAATTATGGCGGGGAAAATGGGTTCGTTTATAACGTCGAGTATTGGATCTATGCGCGTTACGGAACAAATAGAGGCTTTAGAAGTTATGGGTGTAAACGCGTTAAATTATTTAGTTTTTCCAAAAATGATAGCGGTTTTATTATATCCTTTCGTAATTGGAATTGCTATGTTTTTAGGTATTTTTGGCGGCTATTTAGCAGGCGTTTATGGCGATTTTACTTCAAGTACAGATTTTATTATTGGACTTCAAAAAGAATTTATTCCTTTCCATATTGTTTATGCGTTTATTAAAACTTTAATATTTGCCTTTTTGTTGGCTACAATTCCTTCCTTTCACGGCTTTTACATGAAAGGTGGTGCATTAGAAGTGGGTAAAGCCAGCACCGTTTCGTTTGTTTGGACCTCTGTAGTAATTATTTTAATGAACTATATTTTAACCCAATTACTTTTAAGCTAATGATTGAAGTACATAACATTCAAAAAAGTTTTGGTGATCAAATGATTCTGAAAGGCATTTCGACAAGTTTTGAAGCTGGCAAAACCAGTTTAGTCATTGGTCAAAGTGGTTCTGGGAAAACAGTTTTTATAAAATCATTATTAGGCGTTCACGAAATTGATAGCGGTTATATTTCGTTCGATAATCGAATTTATAAAGAGTTAAATAAAGATGAAAAACGAGACATTCGTACCGAAATTGGAATGGTTTTTCAAGGAAGTGCTTTATTTGATAGTATGACGGTGGAAGAAAATATAGGTTTTCCATTAAAAATGTTCACTAATAAATCGCCCTCTGAAATTAAAGAACGAGTAAATTTTGTTATTGATAGAGTGAATTTGGTTAATGCCAATCATAAAAAACCATCAGAAATTTCTGGAGGAATGCAAAAACGTGTGGCGATTGCAAGAGCGATTGTAAACAATCCAAAATATTTATTTTGTGATGAACCAAATTCTGGTTTAGACCCAAAAACGGCAATTGTAATTGATAATTTAATTCAAGAAATTACTAAAGAATATAACATTACTACTGTGATAAACACGCACGATATGAATTCTGTAATGGAAATTGGAGAAAAAATTGTGTTTCTAAAAAACGGTTTATTAGAATGGGAAGGTTCTAACAAAGAAATTTTTAAAACCGATAACGCCGCTGTTACCGACTTTGTATATTCGAGCGAATTATTTAAACGTGTACGAAAAATGTATTTAGAAGATGATATCTAATTAGATGCGTTTTCTTCTATTGAAAAACCGAATTGCTTAAAATCTTCCCAAAAAGTAGGATACGATTTTGAAACTACCTCAGCATTTTCAATAATAATTGGCACTTTTAAAGCTAAAGGAGCAAAAGCCATAGCCATTCTGTGATCTTGATAGGTAGAAATCCTAACGTTAAGATTTATATTTTCTGATTGTTCTAGAGTTAATGAATCGTTTGTAACAGAAATTGGTGCACCCAATTTGGTTAATTCTATTTTTAAAGCTTCAAGTCGGTCGGTTTCTTTAATTTTCAGCGTGTGTAAACCTGTTAAATGACAACTAATTCCTAATCCAAAACAAGTTACTGCAATAGTTTGTGCAATGTCTGGACTATTGTTAAGTTTAAGGTTTAAGGTTTCAGGTTTCAAGTTCTCAACTTTACGTAAAAGCATATGATTAGTATTAAAAACCGTTTCTACTCCAAAAATTTTATATATTTCTACTAAAGCAAAATCGCCTTGTAAACTATTTTCTTTAAAACTTGATAAGGTAATTTGCGTACCAATTTCAGAAAGCGCGACAATAGAATACCAATACGATGCTGAAGACCAATCGGATTCAATAGTAAATTTAGAATTTTGAATTGCAGATTGTGGTTTTACTGTAATTTTATTTTCTACAAATAATGTTTCTATACCAATTTCATTTAATATCGCCAATGTCATTTTAATGTAAGAAACCGATGTGATTTCTCCTTCCAGAGTTAATTCCAATCCGTTTTCTAATTTTGGTGCGATTAACAATAATGCCGAAATATATTGACTACTAACATTTGATTGAAGTGAAACTTTGTTTTCTGTAAGTTTTTTCCCTTTGATTTTTAATGGTGGAAATCCTTCTTTTTCAAAATATGTGATTTCAGCTCCCAATTGATTTAGTGCATCAACTAAAATTTTAATTGGACGTTCTTTCATTCTTGAAGAACCTGTAAGTTGGACTTCAAATCCGTCTTGTGCAGCAAAGTAGGCAGTTAAAAATCGCATTGCTGTTCCAGCGTGGTGAACATCTATTTTTGGGTATTGGGTTTTGGGTATTAGGTATTGGGTAGCCAAAGCTTCTATCATAACTTCAGAATCATCGGAAGTTGATGAGTTTTCTAAAACTAAATTTGGATATAATGCTTGTAAAACTAATAACCTATTTGTTTCTGATTTGGACCCAGAAATTTTTAGTTTGAAGTTTGAAGTTTGAAGCTTATAACTAAGTTTTAAATTCACAATTATTTAAGTTTTTCATTATTTTGATGGCGATCGTGGTCTCTATTGGTTTTTAAGTCGAGTTTTTTATCAAAAGCTTCTTGCAAATTAATTCCAGTTTGATTGGCTAAACATAAAACGACAAATACTACATCTGCTAATTCTTCGCCTAAATCTTTATTTTTATCCGATTCTTTTTCAGATTGTTCTCCGTATCTTCTTGCTATAATTCGGGCTACCTCACCTACTTCTTCAGTAAGCTGAGCCATGTTGGTCAATTCGTTAAAATAACGAACACCGTGGTTTTTTATCCAATTATCAACGTCAAGTTGTGCATTTTGTATGTCCATTTACTTCTTTTTTTTGTGATTTTGATACATATTAAACAAAGACAACATAAGTCCGAAACTACATGCTGTAAGTACGGTTTTTTCGATAGTTAAATCGTTTAGAAAAAAGAGCAAGACGCCAAAAATCGTACTATGAAGTATAAATTTAGCTAAAAATTCTATTAATTTGTTTTTCATAATTTCAATTTATTGTTTTTTTAATACAATTTTTTCATTCATTTTTAGATATACTTGATTAAAAAAAGCCTTAATTGATTCGTAATAATCTGAAGAAACTAATGACGCATTAATTTTAAAACTAGAAATAATTTGAACTTTATTTCCCATATCTCCAATCAAAAAAGAAAAACTAGCTAAATTATCTTCAGTTGTTATGTTTATTTTTTCTGGCAGAGATTCTACAACATATCCAGCTGGTAGATTGTAAGTAATTGTATAATTATCACTGGTTGGGAATTTAAAATCAATTGGATATTCCCGAGTTGCTTGTTTAAAAGGATTCTCATCTAAAGCAAAAAACATTAATGGTTTAAAAAATATTTTATCATTAATAATTTCAATTTCGTTTTCAGCCGTAAAATAATAATCTTCTTTTAAGGGTTCTTCTGGGGTAGTTTTATTCTCCACTTTATAATCTGAAATTTCAAAGCCTGGCATACTTTTTTCAATATTTTCCAGATAAGTATCTTCTAAAATTAAATTATTTTTTATTCTAAAATTATACGCTTTGTTTTCGGTTAAAGTTTCTTTAATATTTCCTTTTATGGTTTTATTTTCGATAGAAGCAAAAATCATAACTGTTTTTTTTGAAATTGATTTTGGAGATAAATCAACCTCTATTGAAGTACTATTTTGTCTAATAAGTCTTCCAATATAATTTAAGGCTCTATTGGGCAATAAACCTGGTTTTAACATTTTTTCAGTAGCGTCTAAAAATATAATTTCTTCACCAATCTCTACACCACAAATTACATAATTAAAAGCTGTAGTTGATGGGTATAAATTTATTGGTTGACTTCGAGTTGTTAAAACAATAGGGTTGGCATTTAAACCTGCTTTACGCAGCATCGCTATTAAAGTTAAATTTATTTCTGCTACATTACCAACTTTGTCTTTGTATGCTTTGCTAACTCCAATTTCTGTATAAACGCCCAAAGATTCGTTCCATTTGTAGTGATTTTTGACAAAATTATATATAGTATTAATTTGGGTTTCATTGTTTGGCTCTTTTTGGTTAAGTAAAATTGCAAAATCTTTTTCAAAATAATTAACTTTAGTTAATTCTTCACCAAAATTATTACTTTCGTTTATATGTTTTGCAACATCTTCCCAAGAGTCAGTAAAAGATTTGACTGTTTGATTAGGAAATTGTATCGATACCAACTGATATTTTACACTTGAAAGATAATTTTCGATATTATTAGAATATTCTTCTTCTTTAAATGCAGGTATGTTTTTAGCATTAATTAAAGTGTAATTTTCATAAATATCTATTTTTTCAGAATTTCTTGCTCCCCCAATTCTTTTATCTAAAGGTCTGTTGTCTAACAAATTAATCGTTCTATTCTTTTTTTCTTTTACTACATTTAATATTATGTTTCCTCTGTTGAAATAATTATAGGTGTAATATTCTGGTATTAAGGTTTTATATTCAGAATAGTCGACAGGGATTACATGTTGAAATTTCCAGTCTTGTAAATTTGAATAATAAGGAGATTTTATAGTATATTTATATTCAATTACAGAGCCCTCCTTTACATTTGGCATAGTGAATTTTTTATTAGCCCAAAATTTGTTAGTGTTTTCTTTAAACTCACCTTCTCCGTTTAGTCTTGTTTTTTCAATTTTTCCATTCACAAAATTATATGTAGTAGCCTTATTAATAATTACACTTTCGTCTTCATCTCCTCCAATATAATAATCTATTTCTTTATTAGCCCATTCAAAACCACCTTTTTTATAAATTTTAATTTTTGCTTCAACTTCAGTGACTAAAATAAAATGACTGTTTTCAACAAAATCAAAATAGCTTTTACCTTTGGTAAATAAAACAGCAGCAACCGCAGAGGTATCTGTTGGATGTTGTTTTTGGTTTAATTCTTGAATAGTTACTTTACCCAATTCATAATCTTGGGCAAAAAGTAAAACTGGAAACAATAAGTATAAAATTATTTTTTTCATGGGTTATGTTATTATTTTTTAATATCAATTATTATTTTTAGGTTGTCTGATTTGCTAATTTGTAAGATAAACTTTCTATATAATTCGTAATCTTCTTTGGAATAAACACCATCAAATATTGTTAATTCTCTTTTAAAAATTAACTTATTATTTTCAAATATTACACTAGCGTAATACTCGCCAAATTTTTCTTTTAATATAATTTTTTCTGGTAATTGTGTAATTGTGTAATTTACTGGTAAAGCTATTTCAATTTCATCTGCATCAGTAAATCCGTATTCAATTTCAAATGAAAACTTCTTGTTTCTGTATTTTGATGGAATATTCGAATATTTATTTAACACATTTATCGGAAGTATAATGGAGTTTAAACTTTTCTCAAAATAATTTTCCGCTTTAAAACTGAATGTTTCTACAAATGAAAAATCTTCTTTATTATTATTCAGTTTAAGATTTGAAATTTCAAAATTATTCAAGTGTCCGAAATGGTTTTTATAATAATCTGATTGCTCTTTAAAGCTACTAGTTTCGAGATGAGAGACATTTTTGTATTGAATGTTTTTAGAAATGATTTCTGCATTTCCTGAAATTGATCCATTTTCTAAAACAGTAATTTTGGATTTTGTTTCTTGAGTATTTTTTTCTGTTTTATATTCTGATGTTTTTACTATTTCTGAACCTGTAGGTTTTATAATTAACGCATTTCTATTCGAAGTAAAATCACTCAAATAAGAAAACGGATTGGTTTGACTCGTACATTCTAAAAATATATAACTTTCCTCATTAGGAACTGATAAAATAGCGTGATTGCCTTGCATGGAAATAATTTCTTCATCTAATTTTCTTTTATCACCACCATAAATAACGGTATAATACGAGTCAATATCATAGGCTTTTAGAATGGAGCGTGTAAAATTACTTAGTGCTTTGCAATCGCCATAACCATATTTTTCTACATCAGAAACTTCCATAGGTTTCCAACCGCCAACACCAACCTGAACACTTACATATCTGGTGTTGTCTTGAACGTATTTATATATTTTTTTGATTTTATCTAGTTTAGAATCGTTTACAGAAATGATATTATTCAATTTCAATTTTGTCTTTTCAGAAATGCTACTGTTTTCCTTTAAGAAATAATCATAATACATTTTACCAAATTCACTCCAAGAACTCATATTTAACTCATATCCTTCCAATGAAGCTTTATTTAAATACATTTTAATCATTGGAAATTCTTTAGAATAATCTGCATTTAACTCTGGTTTAATAGCCATAATGTTTTTCACAGAATATGTAGTCTTTGATGATGTTTCTGCTTTTTCAACTTTAAACTCCTCTAATTTTTGAGTTTTTACATTAACTGTACATTCTGGATTTTTTATAATTTCTAAAGTAGCTTCCAAAATCGTTTCATGCAAATTTGTTATGGGCGACCAAGTTTTTAAAAAAGCCGTATTTATCGATTCTGTTACACATTCATACTCTAAAACAAACGGATAAGTTGTTGGAGTATAATCTAAATATAATATTCTGTTATCTGAAAAGATGGTGGAATCGTCTAACAAGCTTCTATCTTTAAAGTCAGCTTTTACAAACTGCTTTGTTTTTCCACCAAATAAATTAAAAATAGTAACATTAAGGTACTTAATTTTATTGGATTTATTATAATTTTCAGATAAATCTATATTATTAAAACCTAATTCATTTAAAACTAAAACCACATATTTACTGGAAATAGTTACTTTGTTATAACTTTTATATTCTACCGTTTGAAAATCGGAAATTTTAACGGTATTCGCATTTTCCTTTTGTTCAGGAGTAATAATAGGAATTTTTATATTTTGACTAAATATAAAATTCATTCCTAAAAAAATGAAAAAAAAATTAAATCTCATACTATTCTTTGTTTTTTGAATCAATAATAATAGTTACGGGTCCGTCATTAACTAATGCTACTTTCATATCGGCTCCAAATTGTCCTGTTTGGATTTTTTTCCCTAATTCCAATTCTAAAAGTTGTACGAATTTTTCATACATCGGAATAGCAATTTCTGGTTTTGCTGCTTTAATATAACTTGGCCTATTTCCTTTTTTGGTTAACGCGTGAAGCGTGAATTGACTTACAACAATAATTTCGCCCTTAACATCTTTTACTGAAAGGTTCATAACATTCATTTCGTCTCCGAAAATACGAAGATATACAATTTTAGAAACCAACCAATTAATGTCTTCAAAATTGTCTTCTGATTCAATTCCTACTAAAATTAAAAGGCCTTTATTTATTTGAGCTACAATATTTTGATCAATTGTAACCGAAGCTTCTGAAACACGTTGAATTACTACTTTCAAAATAATGGTAAATTATAAATTATTTTCTCGTTTCATCGCTAGCAATTCGGTCTTCGCCGTAAATGTCATTTCGGTATTGCTCTTCGTCGCCTTCTAATATTTTTAAATAACTTTGGTACCTACTCCAAGTAATTTTATCTTCATCAAGTGCTTTTTTTACCGCACAATGCGGCTCTTCTTTATGCAAACAATTGTTGAATTTACACGCTTCTTTTAAAGCAAAAAGTTCAGGAAAGTAATCCGAAACTTCTTGTTTTTCCATATCTACCATTCCAAAACCTCGTATTCCAGGCGTATCAATGATTCGTATATTGTCTGACAAATCAAACATTTCAGCAAAAGTGGTAGTATGTTGCCCTTGGGCGTGTGAATTGGATATTTCTTTAGTTTTTAATTTTAATGTAGGTTCAATCGCGTTTACTAAAGTAGATTTTCCCACACCAGAATGACCTGAAAACATGGATACTTTTCCTTTCATAATATCCATTAATTCTGCAACGCCTTTATTATCGGTTGCCGAAACACGCAAACATCTATACCCAATTTCGGTATAAATATGTTGTAAATACAATTGCTCGTTTAAAGTAGCCTCGTCAAATGTATCTATTTTATTGAAAATTATAATCGCTTCAATGCCATACGCCTTTGCAGTAACCAAAAATCTATCAATAAAACTTGTAGTGGTTGTAGGATTATTGATGGTTACTATTAAGAAGCCAATATCAATATTTGAGGCAATAATATGTGTTTGCTTAGATAAATTTACCGATTTACGTACGATATAATTTTTTCTATCGTGAATATTAGTTATAATTCCGTTTACTTCATCTACAGTTTCGTCTAAATCAAAGTCTACCACATCGCCTACCGCAATAGGATTGGTACTTTTAATACCTTTCATACGGAATTTACCTTTGATACGACAATTGTAAAATTGGTTCTCTTCAGATTTTACGTAATACCAACTTCCGGTAGATTTATAAACGGTTCCTGTCATTTTCAAGTTAAATTTACGATAATTAGTTTTGGATAATCGTAACTTACAACAAATATAACATTTCTTATAAAAATGCCATAAAAAAACCCAAGAAGTTAATTTCTTGGGTCTTCATAAAATTACAAAGTCATTCTTCCTATTCTGTCTTGTGATTTTCTTGATGCGTAAATAATGAACTCTTTGTTGTTTTTTCTGTAAAAAACACCTGGTCTAATTACCAATTCGTTTTTAATTACTTCTTCTGGATCTTTTCTTGTGATTTTTCCAGTATTATCAAATTGAAAAAGTGTTGGAACTGCACTATTATAGTTACCTAACGTTTTAATTTCATCCATATCAGTAATTCCTTTGTTCTTTTTATTATCGTTAAAAAGAATATTTAATTGACCATCACTATAAATTGGAATTGCACTTAGATATTCTGGGCCTTTACCCATAACACCTAATTGAAATGAAATACCAATAGCTACATTAAAATTACTTCCACCTGACATTGCAAACATGTTTAATGATGCAACTGTAGCTGTTGCATTTTGGTCTTTAGCTACTACATTACTCCATTCTAAAGAACCGTCTGGTTTTAATGAAGTAACAATCATTTCATTTGTGTAATAGGTAATTGGAGTTAAACCTAATGGACCAATACCTTGTGTTTGTCCTACGTAAATGAATCTTTCTTCAGACAAAACAATTAAACCACCATCATTTTTTTCAATAATTGTATGAATCTTATAATATGGCTTTACGTCTTTACCTTTTTTAGCTTTTCTTTCACCTAATAATTTAACTTTAGTTGCATAATCAAACTCATTAAATTTAAGATTATCATTAACATTTGTATTGATATTAATTGTAGCATTATAAACTCCTTTTAACTCTTTATTTGCTTTACCATTTGACCTAACACTTGAATAAAAACCAACTAATTGAACTTTATCATTAAGTGTAGAAATCATAGAACAATTGATAATTTCTTTATCTTTAAATTGAATATCAATTACTTCTTTTTTATAACCATTTCCTTTTTTAAATGCTAATACTTGGAATTTTTCAATTTGCTCTTTCTTTTTGCTATCTCTATAACTTTCATTAATAACCAAAAAGGCATCATCTTTATAGTTAACATCAAAGTCAGAAATTGTAAATTCAAAATCTTTTTTGTTGTCATCGAAAGAAACTTTTTCAGTATTTGCGAATAATTGCGTTAAGTTCGCATCAAATAATTTTAAATCATATTTAAAAGCATCTTCTTTTCCAAAAAGTGACGCATGCATAGCTAATAACTTTGTTTCATCAGCTGATGTTTTGAAATAAAAATCTCCTCTTCTTGAGCTTTTTTCAACAATCGCTTCAAACATTGGAAGCATAGTTGAACTCAATTTTCCATCTTCAGAAAATTCAATACCAACTAATTTAAATATTTTTTCTTTTCTTTGATATACACTTCCTATAACATATAATTTACCGTTAAGTAAAATCATCTCTTCAAATTCTACATCTTTATCCTTAACTTCTGGTAAAACAATTGGTCTATTAGAAATTAACTTCATTTCTTTCGAAGTAAATATCTTTAAAAAATATTCTTTTCCTTTTAATCCAAGTGCGTAAACTTTGTTATTAGCTTCACCAATAATTTTTACGATTTTACCTTTCTCATCGGTAATTTCTTCACCATAACTTATTTTTAAATTTTCAATATTATACTGAGCTACAGTCAGATTTATACCTGCAAAAAATACCATTAAGGCGGTAAATAAAATTTTTTTCATAAATTTTTTCGTTTAGTTTTGATTTATTAGCAAAACTACTATTTTATTTGAATGCAAAAACTTATTTATTCATTATTTTTTCCTGATGCGTAATACTTTCTTGATGAATGGCTTTATAAATTTTTAATACAAATTCTTCGTTTAATCCTTTATTTTCACCATCTAAAATCATTCTTCCTAAAATTTCATTCCAACGTTTGTTTTGCAAAATAGCTACGTTTTTCTCTTTTTTAAGTTGTCCGATTTTCTCTGCTAACTTCATACGTTTTCCTAAAATTTCAATTAATTTTGTGTCCAATTCGTCAATATAGGCGCGTTGTAAAGCCATTTCTTTATTCCATTCTGCATTTTCATCTGTTTCTTTTCTCATTTTCAAATCGATGAAAATTTGTTTCAAAGTTGCAGGTGTTACTTGCTGAGCAGCGTCACTCCAAGCGTTATCTGGGTCGAAATGAGTTTCAATAATTAATCCGTCGTAATTTAAATCTAAAGCTTGTTGTGCAACTTCCTGAATCATATCTCGTTTACCTGTAATGTGCGATGGATCACAAATTAAAGGCAAATTCGGGAATCTATTTTGTAAATCAATTGCTATTTGCCATTCTGGATTGTTTCTATATTTTGTTTTTTCATAGGTTGAAAACCCTCTATGAATCACTCCTAAATTTTTAATCCCAGCTTGATATAACCGTTCCAATCCGCCAATCCATAAAGATAAATCTGGATTCACTGGGTTTTTTATCAACACAATTTTATCCGTGTTTTTTAATGCATCGGCAATTTCTTGCACCGCAAACGGATTTACCGTTGTTCGTGCACCAATCCAAAGTACATCAATATCATATTGTAAAGCTAATTTTACGTGATTAGCATTAGCCACTTCTATAGCCATCAACAATCCTGTTTCTGCTTTGGCTTTTTGTAGCCATTTTAGACCAATTTCACCCACGCCTTCAAATCCTCCAGGTCGTGTTCTTGGTTTCCAAATTCCAGCACGAAAAATTGAAACATCAGTGTTTTTTAATTCGTGTGCAATTTTTAAAACTTGCTCTTCCGTTTCTGCACTACAGGGCCCGGCTATAACTAAGGGATGATTTAATTTTAAATCTACCAACCATTGTTTGTGTTCTTTTGTGATTTCCATTTTTTTGAATAAAAAATCCCGAAAAAATCGGGATTTATTAATATATATACTTTAATATAACGTATTGGTTATATAATTTAGTGGCGATTTTTATACTATTACAAATATATAAAATATTTAATAACTTAAACTTACCAAACCGTTATCTTGAACGATAATTTGACCCGTAATCCCATTCGAGCTCTCTGTTAAAAGAAAACAAGCGGTTTTAGAAACGTCAATTGGATTTAAAATTCGTTTTAATGGATGTTTCGCAATCATATTTTCTCTAATTTGGTCTGAACGTAAAATTCCAGCGGCTAAAGGAGTATCAATAAGCGATGGTGCAATAGCATTAACTCTTATTTTTGGTGCAAATTCGGCAGCCAAACTTTTTACTAAACCTTCAACAGCACCTTTTGCAGCGGCGATACTTGCGTGATATGGCATCCCTGATTGAACGGCAACCGTGCTAAAGAAAACCACACTGGCTTGTTCTGATTTTTTAAGCGCAGGCAAATAGTGTTGAAACGCTTTTAAAGCACCAAAAAAATTCACATTTAAATCGGAATTAAAATCTTCTAAAGTTAAACGATTAAAAGGTTTCAAATTGATACTTCCTAAGCAATATACCAAACCATCAACAGTATCGATAGTGGGCAACGTGTCTGCTAAAGCGTCTAATTGATGCCAATTTCCATTAAATTCATAAGTAGGCTCAGAACGAGAAATAACGTGACAAAAATTTCCATTTTCAGATAATTCTTTTACAATATGTTCGCCAACACCTTTACTTCCTCCAATTATAATGTAGTTTTTCATCTTAGTCGTTTTAATTTAAATATTTTTTAAAATCGTTAATTTTTACTTTTGCTTTAATGTCAAACATTAAACTGTATAAACCAAAAAAGGTTCTGTTTACATAAATAAAATGTTTTGAACCTCGGTTTCCATTCATTTTACGTAGCGTTTTATCACTTGCGAATTTTTCACTTAAAGCAGCAATTTGAACTTGAAACTCAGGTTGTGCGAAATCAAATATTTCTGCTTGAATTGGTTGTGTAAACACACTTAATAATTCGTGAAACATATCTGTAAAAAAGGATAACTCTTTTGGAGAATCCGTTGTTTTTAATATTTCTAATTCGAATAATTTTTTTGTGAAATAGTCCATATCTTTTAAAGAATCTGGGGTAGACACTTCAAAATACGGCACATAAAAATCATTCGGAATTTCCTTCATACAACCAAAGTCAATCGCAATTAAGTTATCGTTTTTATCTACTAAAAAATTACCCGGATGCGGATCAGCGTGAAATTTTTTCAACTGATGAATTTGGTACATATAGAAATTCCATAACGTTTGTCCAACTTTATCACGTTGTTCTTGAGAGGCATTACTCGAACAAAATTCAGATAAATGAATCCCATTCATCCAATCCATTGTGATAATTTTATCCGAAGAATATTCTGGGTAATAGTTCGGAAATAATAAGTTATCAATTTTCTCACAATCAATAATTACTGCCATCGATTGCGAAATTTCCAATTTATAATCTGTTTCTTCGGTAAGTTTGTCTTCAACTTCTTGAAAATATTCATCAGAAGTTCCTTGTAAATTGAACATTCTAATCGCAATTGGTTTCACTAAAGCAATATCGGATCCGATACTTTCTCGAATACCTGGATACTGAATTTTTACAGCCAATTCTTTTCCGTTTTTAGTTGCTTTATGAACTTGTCCAATACTTGCAGCGTTAATGGAATCTGGTGAAAAAGTATCAAATAATTCTTCAGGGTATTGTTTAAAATAGGTTTTAAATGTTTTTCGAACCAAAGGCGCTGATAATGGCGGCACAGAAAATTGCGACAACGAAAACTTATCTACATAAGATTGTGGCAACAAGTTTTTTTCCATACTTAGCATTTGTGCAACTTTTAGCGCACTTCCCTTTAATTCCTTTAACCCATCGTATATATCTGTGGCATTGCTTTCGTGTAATTTATCTTTAGTTAAAGATGGATTTACAACTTTTTCACCATAATATTTAAGGTAATTTCCCCCAACTTTCACTCCAGTCGTAACTAATTTTGTTACACGCTGCATTTTTCCAGTTGGAATACTATCTATTTTTTTCATTATTTTTTGTTGTGTTTATGATTTTGAAAACATTCCGTTCATTTGTTCTTTCCACAAAAATTTTCCAAAATCAATAATGTTTTGTGTAGGAATATTGTATGCCAAATCGAAACTCGCTTTTACTGATTTTTCAATAAATACATCGGTTTTTTCAAAATTGGAAGATTCGTCGTTCATCCAAAAATTGAAGATGGATAAAAATTGCAACCAAGATGCTTCTTGTAATACTTTATCTTGAATTTTTACTACTGTTTCTTGTTCAATTTTAATTGGCTTTTCTAAAATAGTTAACGCATAATCCAAATATACTTCACGAAGTTTAGACAACTTCCCTAAGTTTTTCATTGGGTTTTTATCTTCTTTCAATAAATGAATGATAAAACTTCTATTTGCAGTAGCCATTTCGAAAAATGTAAAATAAAAAGCAGATAATTTATTTGCACTATCATAGGATTGGTACGCTTCATTTTTTTCTAATAATTCTAAAGTGTAAGCAAACATGGTTACAAAATATTGTTTTTCTAACAATTCAAATGAAGTAAAATAGTGATAAAAATCCGTTTCATCCATATTGTTTAATTTGGCAAATTCATAAACCGAATTTGGTTTTTTTGCGTTTGTTAAACAAAAATCTGTGTATGCAGAAACAATTACATCTTCAGTAATTACTTTCTTTTTTTTAGGTGCTGCCATAGTATAAATATTTTGTTGAACAAATTTACAAAAAAATTAAACAATAAAAACCATATTAACTTAAATTTATCTATTAAAGTATTGCTTTTATTTATTATTTTTGTGGAAAAGAAGTATATGTCAATAGAAGTCGAAAATATTACCAAAACGTACGGAACTCAAAAAGCGTTAGATAACGTTAGTTTTTCTGTGAAAAAAGGCGAAATAGTAGGTTTTTTAGGTCCAAATGGTGCTGGAAAATCGACATTAATGAAAATACTGACTACTTATTTAACAGCAGATGAAGGCGAAGCCGTTGTAAATGGTTTTGATGTGACTTCTGCTCAAAAAAGCGTACAACAATCTGTTGGATATTTACCAGAACACAATCCGTTATATTTGGATTTATATGTGCGTGAATATTTAGAATTTAGTGCTGAAGTTCATAAAACTGCTAAATCTCGTATTCAAGAAGTGATTGAATTGACGGGCTTAACTCCAGAATGTCATAAAAAAATTGGCGAACTTTCTAAAGGATTTCGTCAGCGTGTAGGATTGGCTACGGCTTTACTTCACAATCCCGATGTGTTGATTTTAGATGAACCAACAACCGGCTTAGATCCGAATCAATTGGTTGAAATTAGAGAATTAATTAAAAATATTGGTAAAGATAAAACGGTATTTTTATCTACCCATATTATGCAGGAAGTTCAAGCCATTTGCGATAGAATTATCATTATTCACCAAGGAAAAATTGTGGAAGACGCACAAATTGCTGACTTAGGAAGCAATTTAGAAAAGGTTTTTAGAGAGAAGACGAAAGCTTAATTCAGTATCAAATGTCCTGAAAACAATTGTTCCACATTTATAATTGGTGGATTATTTTTCAGAATCACATTCCCAGTATTTAATATTTTTCCTGAAATGGATTGAATGGGTTTTAAAATCATATCGTTAGAACCGCGTTGAAAGATTTTTATGTTTTGACAAATGAAATTTTCTCCATAAAATTTACCCGTACCAAAATAGAAATTACACAATAATTCCAAAGTATTTCCAGAAATATAAAAATTAGACACGTGATTCGATTCTATTACGGTTTGTGCATTATTTATATTGAAATAGAAATCGCCAGTACCGGCTTCTTCTTCATTTAAAGCAAATAATCTCAGGATTGGAAAAGTCAACGTCCCGTCTGAAAAAATATCTTGTTCGGTTTTGCTATGAATTTCGGAAATATTTGGTGCTGTTACAAAAACAGTTGCGGCTTTGAAATCGCGCGTCCAGTTACACGTTGATTTGTCTTTTACCACTAAAAAATCGCCTTGTTTAGTTGCTTCGATATTATCAATAATATTAGAACCCGATTGAATGATGACTTTAAAATCTGGACCTTCTTTTACCACTAAAGAAATTCCTGAATGCACACGAATTTTATCAAAATCAGAAATAGCAAATTCTTTAGTTACTGGATTTCCTGCATTTTTTATACAATCTTCAGAAATTCCACAACCTGAAAGAAATAATACAAAAACTAAAAGTAAATATTTTTTTATCATAATCGTATTCCTAAAGTTAGTTCAGCAGCCTCGGCTTTTGCTCTATGCGTTTTTAAACCAATTCCTGTAATTATATTTTTATTGATATAATATTTTAGCGTCAATCGCTGATAAATATCAATATCATATTTAAAAGGTTTGTACACATAATATCCAAATTGCGTTTCAATGGATAGTTTATTAATAAATAATTCGTGACCCACAAAAACACCAATTCTTTTATAATCCGTATTTGGGTCTACTGGTTTTTTATCTGGAAAGGCTACAGAAGAAAATTGAATATAATCTTTTAAATATCTTGAAAAAAACACATCTGTTCCTAATTGTATGGCACTTTTTCTGTTAAAACGCTTGTCTGCATATAAACCAATGTGATAAAACTGACGCTGACCAATCCCAACTACTGGCGCTTCTGAAATTCCTGTTCGAAAGGCTAAATTGTATTTAATTTTTTCTGCATATGATTTTAAATTTGGCAAACTATCTTTTATAATCGTTTTGTCTTTATCAAAATTATAATTCAATCCAAAATTAAAGGAATAACTGTTTATACCGCTATTTGGTGCTTTAAATCGGGCATTAGAAAAATGGGTAAGCATAAATCCTGTTTGAAAACCAATTGGTCCAAGAAGGTTTTGCTTTTGATATTGTAATAAAATGTAATTGTTGTCTAAAAATTTCGAGCCAAAAGCGTTGTTTTTATTGTTGGTTTCTTTATCGTACGGATTAGTTGTAAATCCAATTCCTTGGGAAACTCGGAACAGCAAATGTCTTTTTAAAAAGTAAAAATTATAATGTAACCCTATCGCATAATTTTTACCTAAATAGTTATTTTTAAGGTCGATAGCTTGGAAAGAAATTCCATAATCTGGATAACCATAAACTTGCTGCCATTCCTTTTTACCTGATGATTTTTTATTTATACTTACCAAAAATCCGTCTGGATGACCAGTTGCCAAATGACTTACCTCAGGTGTATGTTTAAAAACATTTCCACGAAATCCTTGAACATCTATATAATAGGCGTCCGATTGATTTTGTGAAAACGAAATTCCAAAAATGAATAAAAGTAAAAATTGCTTCATAAAAATAATTCAGACAAATATAGTTTATGAAGTTCAATTACAAAGAAAATTGAAATTAAAATATTTGACTGGCAATGGCTTTGATATTTTCTGCTTTACCCATAGAGTAATAATGAAGCACTGGTATTCCTGCCGCCACAAGTTCTTTACTTTGTTGCGTACACCATTCAATACCAATTTGTTTTACCGCATCATTATCTTTAGCTTTCACGACAGACATAATTAAATCATCTGGTAATTCGATGCTAAATCGGTGTGGAATTAAATTTAGTTGTTTTTTTGTTGAAATGGGCTTCAAACCTGGTATGATCGGAACAGTAATTCCAGCCGCTCTGCACTTCGCAACAAATTCGAAAAATTTCTGATTATCAAAAAACATTTGCGTAATAATATAATCCGCACCGTTTTTAATCTTTTGTTTTAAGAAATGAATGTCACTATCTAAACTTGGTGCTTCCATATGTTTTTCGGGATATCCTGCAACACCAATACAAAAATCAGTTTTAGATGAATTTTGCAAATCGGCATCTAAATAAATACCGTTATTTAAATCATTAATTTGCGAAACCAATTCAGAAGCAAAAACGTGACCTTCTTTTTCTGGCTTAAAATAAATTTCACTTTTAACCGCATCACCACGAAGCGCCACAACGTTATCGATTCCTAAAAAATCTAAATCAATTAATAAATTTTCGGTATCTTCTTTCGTAAAACCACCACATAAAATATGCGGAATGGCATCTACATTATATTTATTTTGAATTCCTGCACAAATTCCTACCGTACCTGGACGTTTTTTTACAATTTTCTTTTGCAATAACCCGTTTGGTAATTCTTTAAATTCATATTCCTCTCGATGATACGTAACATCAATAAATGGTGGATTAAATTCCATTAACGGATCAATACTATCAAAAATAGATTGAATATTTTGACCTTTTAAAGGTGGTAAAATTTCAAAAGAAAACAAAGGTTTTCCGTTGGCGTTTTGGATATGTTGTGTTACTTTCATTTTTTTGTTTGTTTCAAGTTTCAGGTTTCAGGTTATTGAACTTTAAACTTTAAACCTGAAACAACTATTTTTAATCTGCAATATTAGGTGCTAACCATTTAGTTGCTGTTTCTATTGATATATTTCTTCTGTTTGCGTAATCTGCTACTTGGTCTGATTTTATTTTTCCTAACCCAAAATACTTGCTTTCTGGATGTGCAAAATAATATCCTGAAACTGAAGAAGCCGGCCACATTGCCATACTTTCAGTTAATTTCACACCAATATTTTCCTCCACTTTTAAAATATCCCAAATAGTTGGCTTTTCTAAATGGTCTGGACACGCTGGATAACCTGGTGCTGGACGAATTCCTTTGTAATTTTCTTTAATTAATTCTTGATTGGAAAGTTGTTCCTCAGAAGCGTATCCCCAAATTTCTTTTCGAACTTTTAAATGTAAATATTCTGCGAAAGCTTCTGCTAATCTATCACCTAAAGCTTTGGTTAAAATGGCATTATAATCATCTAATTGTTTTTCAAATTCTGTTGCTTTCTCATCTACGCCAAAACCAGTAGTAACACAAAAACAACCCATATAATCTTGAACTCCAGAATCTTTTGGCGCAATAAAATCAGCTAATGCGATGTTAGGTGCACCAGCGGTTTTTTGAGATTGTTGTCTTAGTGTAAGAAAAGCCCCCCCCGCCCCCGAAGGGGGAGCTACCAAGATTGTGTTTAATCCTTTACGAATTTTTTCTATTGTATTGAAAAAATCTGAGAGGACTTGATTATTTGTGAATCTTATTACTTTGAAACCTTTAGATTCCAACCATTCGGTTCTTTGTTTGTCGTGTTCGATTTGTGCTAAATCATTGTGGACAGCACCATCTACTTCTATAATTAATCTTTTTTCTAAACAAATAAAATCTACAATATATTCACCAACAATATGCTGTCTTCTAAATTTATAATTCTCAATTCCTTTATTGCTCAAAACATTCCAAAGCATTTTTTCTGCTTCAGTGGGTTTGTTACGCATTTCTTTTGCTTTTTCTTTTAAAACGCTATACAATTCAGAGCCTGCAGTTTCCCATCCATACTTATCCACAAAGTCGGGAGCTCCCCCTTCGGGGGTTGGGGGGCTGATTTCAATATCATCATCATTTATGGTGTTGGCGGGAAAAATTCCTAAAATTCCTTTAGCTGTAAACCATTTTTCAGAGACAATTTTTGACAACATATTTTGTGCATCTTTAAACAAATCTGATGCTTGTTCACCCACTATTTCATCAGTTAATATAGCAGGATATTTTCCATATAATTCCCAAGATTGAAAAAACGGTGTCCAATCGATAAAATCGACTAAATCGGATAATGCTACCTCAACTGTTTTCGTACCAATAAAATTAGGTTTTATAGCTTCGTAATTGTTCCAATCTATCTTTAATTTATTTTTACGAGCATCTTCAATCGTTAAGAAATTTTTCTCTCTTGCTCTGTTTAAATAGCCTTCACGTAATGCATCGTACTCCTCGCGTAACGCAATTGAATACGACATTTTTGTTTCCGTATTCAATAAATTCGAAGCAACAGTTACAGCTCTTGATGCATCATTAACGTGTACTACAGTTGCAGCATATTCCGGAGCAATTTTAACAGCTGTATGCGCGCGTGAAGTGGTAGCGCCACCAATCATTACTGGAATTTTGATGTTTAACTTATCCATTTCTTTGGCCAAATACACCATTTCGTCTAAAGAAGGTGTAATTAATCCGCTTAAACCGATAATATCTACGTTTTCTTTAATGGCAGCATCTATAATTTTTTCTGGCGGAACCATTACTCCTAAATCGATAATTTCAAAATTATTACACGCCAAAACTACTGATACAATATTTTTTCCGATATCGTGAACATCACCTTTAACGGTTGCCATCAATACTTTTCCAGCAGAAGACGAAGCGGTTGAATCTTTTTCTTCTTCAATAAATGGTAATAAATACGCCACCGCTTTTTTCATAACTCGTGCTGATTTTACCACTTGAGGTAAAAACATTTTTCCACTTCCGAATAAATCACCAACCACGTTCATTCCATTCATTAAACTGATTTCAATCACTTCAATGGCTTTATTGGCGGTTAATCTGGCTTCTTCCACATCAATTTCAATAAATTCATCAAATCCTTTTACTAACGAATACGTTAATCGTTCTTGAACTGAACCATTTCGCCATTCGGCTATTGCTTTTTCATTTACCTTGAAATCGCCTTTAAAACTTTCGGCTAAATCTAATAAACGTTCGGTAGCATCTTCTCTTCTGTTTAAAAGAACATCTTCAACGTGTTCTAATAAAACAGCGTCTATTTCATCGTAAATTTCTAACATTTCTGGATTTACGATTCCCATAGTCATCCCATTCTGAATGGCGTGATATAGAAAAGCGGAATGCATCGCTTCACGGACTTTATCATTTCCACGAAAGGAGAATGAAACATTACTAACACCACCTGAAACATTCGCAAAAGGTAAATTTTCACGAATCCACTTTGTTGCTTGGAAAAAATCTAAAGCGTTTAATTTATGCTCGTCCATTCCAGTTGCAACTGGAAAAATATTGGGATCGAAAATGATATCTTCAGCAGGAAAACCGACTTGGTCGACCAAAATATCATAACTTCTTTTACATATTTCAATTCTACGTTGGTAGTTATCTGCTTGTCCGACTTCATCAAAAGCCATAACAATTACTGCTGCACCATATCGCTTAATTAACTTGGCGTGATGTATAAAAACCGCTTCGCCTTCTTTAAGTGAAATTGAATTTACGACCGCTTTTCCTTGTACGACTTTTAAACCCGCTTCGATAATTTCCCATTTCGAACTATCAATCATTACAGGAACACGAGCAATATCTGGTTCGGCAGCAATTAAATTTAGGAATTTTGTCATAGCATAAACGCCATCTAACATTCCTTCATCCATATTAATGTCGATAATTTGGGCGCCACCTTCTACTTGCTCACGTGCTATTGAAAGCGCTTCGTCGTATTTTTCTTCTTTTATTAAACGAAGAAATTTACGAGAACCTGTTACATTGGTTCGTTCACCAACATTCACAAAAACAGATTCTTCATTAATAAAGAGTGGTTCTAAACCTGAAAGTTGTAAATTTATTTTATTTTTTTTTGACATTTTATTTTATAATCTAGCAGGCTAATCTTAAAGAATACTGCTTATTTTTTTATAATTTTCTTTTACTTCTTTCCAAAAGATTTTACTTTTAGAAACGTACTTTTTTATTTTGATTATGCTGTTTTTCATTTTTGCTTTTTTAAAATTCATTTAGAATAGTAAAATGCTAAATGATTGTTTTATTCTGATTTTCTTGGCTTAAATTCTGCTGCAACTTCTGCTATTAATTTAATGTGTTCTGGAGTTGTACCGCAGCAACCTCCAATTATATTTATCAAATTGTCTTGTAAATATTCCCGAATTAAAGCCTGCATTTCCATTGGTGTTTGGTCGTATTCTCCAAAAGCATTTGGCAAACCCGCATTTGGATGTGCCGAAATATTTACTTGTGTATGTTGTGCCAAGCGTTTTAAATAGGGTTTTAACTGATCGGCTCCCAAAGCACAATTAAAACCAACACTTAACAAAGGAATATGCTGAATAGAAATTAAAAAAGCTTCTACCGTTTGTCCAGATAAAGTTCTTCCAGAAGCATCTGTAATAGTTCCTGAAACCATAATTGGAATATCAATATTTCTTTCTTCTTTAACTTCTTCAATAGCGAAAAGTGCCGCTTTTGCATTTAATGTATCGAAAATAGTTTCAACCAAAAGTACATCCGAACCACCATCAATTAAAGCTTCAACTTGTTGTTTGTATGCAATTCGTAAGTCGTCAAAAGTTACGGCACGAAAACCAGGATCATTTACATCTGGCGACATAGAAGCCGTTCTGTTAGTTGGCCCTATAGAACCTGCAACAAAACGAGGCTTATCCGTAAATTCATCTGCAACTTCTCTAGCAATTTTAGCGGATTGGTAATTTAATTCGTACACCAAATCTTCCATATGATAATCGGCCATACCAATTGTAGTACCAGAAAACGTATTGGTTTCTACAATATCAGCACCAGCCTCAAAATACAAACGATGCACTGCCTTTACCGCTTCTGGTTGTGTAATAGAAAGTAAATCGTTATTTCCTTTTAATGGATGTGGAAAATCTTTAAATCGTTCCCCTCGAAAATCTTCTTCTTCAAATTTATTGCGTTGCAACATAGTACCCATAGCGCCGTCAAGAACTAAAATTCTTTCTTTAATGGCTAGTTGTATGTTGCTTTTAATTTGTTGTACTTCTGGTGAATTTGACATTTTCAACGGAATTATATTTTAAAATGATTATACTGCTTTCAAAAAAAATGAAAACACGAAATAAACTTAAAATTGAAATCAGCGAAAAATGTGAAATTTTCAAGTTATCTGCTTCCTATATTAGTAGGAATAGAATGTAGCACCTTCTACAAGAGTAGGGTTGCTAAGGTTTCAATGGGTCTAATCCCTCCACCTTTCGTGATAACAATCAGTATGTTTATGAACGGGGCAAAGGTACTAAAAAAAATGAAAAAAGAAATATTTTCTAAAATTTAATTTTTATTGACATAAATTAAGGTAATTTTTCATTTAAAATTAATATTCATAGATTATTTTTCATTTAATAAATGATTTTGTTGAAAATTTAATTTAAATCGTTTTTTATGATTTGTATTTCAAATTGATTTTATAACTTTGCTGCAGAATTAAAGAGGAAAAATTTGAACTGATTGCAACCTCGTTAAAAAATGCTAAAGCAGAAACTTCCCTACTTTAGTATTTCCTTGCAATTTTTTCGTTAATTATTATATATTAATTTATAATTATGGCTTATTTATTTACGTCGGAATCTGTGAGCGAAGGACATCCAGATAAAATTGCAGATCAAATTAGTGATGCATTAATTGACAACTTTTTAGCATTTGACCCATCGTCAAAAGTAGCTTGTGAAACTTTAGTAACAACTGGACAAGTTATTTTGGCTGGTGAAGTAAAATCTAATACCTATTTAGATGTACAAACTATTGCACGTGATGTAATCAAAAAAATTGGTTACACAAAAAGCGAATATATGTTTGAAGCAAACTCTTGTGGGGTTTTATCAGCAATTCACGATCAATCTGATGACATTAACAGAGGAGTTGATAGAGCTGCAGCTACAGATTTTGAATCGAAAGCAAATGCACAAGGTGCGGGTGACCAAGGAATTATGTTTGGTTATGCTACTAATGAAACTGAAGATTTAATGCCTTTAGCATTAGATTTAGCTCACAAATTATTACAAGAATTAGCAGAATTAAGAAGAGAAAATTCAGCCATTACGTATTTACGTCCTGATGCAAAATCTCAAGTTACTTTAGAATACAATGATGACAATGTTCCAGTAAGAATTGATTCGATTGTAGTTTCTACACAACACGATGATTTTGATGAAGAAACTTCTATGCTTGCAAAAATTAAGAAAGATATTATTGACATCTTAATTCCAAGAATTTTGGCTAAATATCCTCAATATGCGCATTTATTTAATGATAAAATTGAATACCACATTAACCCAACTGGAAAATTCGTAATCGGAGGACCACACGGAGATACTGGATTAACAGGTAGAAAAATTATCGTGGATACTTATGGCGGAAAAGGTGCTCACGGTGGTGGTGCTTTCTCAGGTAAAGATCCAAGTAAAGTTGACAGAAGTGCTGCTTATGCTGCGCGTCATATTGCTAAAAATTTAGTTGCTGCAGGTGTGGCAAGCGAGGTTTTAGTTCAAGTTTCTTATGCTATTGGTGTTGCAAAACCTTGTAACATATATGTAAATACATACGGAACAGCTAAAAACGGTTTATTAGATTCTCAAATTTCTGATAAAGTAGCACAATTGTTTGATTTAAGACCTTATGCTATTGAGCAAAATTTAAAATTAAGAACGCCAATTTATAGTGAAACTGCTGCTTACGGACATATGGGACGTAAAAATGAAGTAGTAACAAAAACGTTTAAATCACCAGATGGTGTAGTAAAAACAGTTGAAGTTGAATTATTTACTTGGGAAAAATTAGACCGTGTAGCAGATATTAAAACTGCCTTTGGCATATAGTTAAGTCGAATGTCGAAAGTTTAAAAGTCGAAAGCTTTACTGACTTTTAAGTAATAAAAAAACCCGATTTTCATTTGAAAATCGGGTTTTTTGTTTTTATCTAATATCTTGATTTAAGATTAAATCAATATATAAATTGATTTTATCTTTTAATTCTTTTCTATGTGAAATAAAATCTAAGAAACCGTGTTCTAATAAAAATTCTGAAGTTTGAAAACCTTCTGGCAAATCTTTACCTGTTGTGTCTCTAACTACTCGTGGTCCCGCAAAGGCAATTAAAGCACCTGGTTCTGCAATATTAATATCTCCAAGCATAGCATAAGAAGCAGTAGTTCCTCCTGTTGTAGGATCAGTACATAAAGAAATATAAGGTAATTGAGCTTCTGCAAGTTGAGCTAATTTAGAAGATGTTTTTGCTAATTGCATTAATGATTGTGCTGCTTCCATCATACGTGCTCCACCTGATTTTGAAATCATCACAAATGGTATTTTATTTTTGATAGCATAATTGACACCTCTTGAGATTTTTTCACCAACTACAGCGCCCATCGAACCACCAATAAAAGCAAAATCCATACAACAAATAACAATGTCATTTCCTTTAGATTTTCCTACTCCAGTTCTTACCGCATCTTTTAGTTTGGTTTTTTCGGTAACTTCTTTTAAACGGTCACTGTACTTTTTAGTATCCACAAATTTTAATGAATCTACTGAAGTTAAATTAGCATCTAATTCTTTGAATTCATTATCATCAAATAAAATTCTAAAATATTCAGCACTACCAATTCGTACGTGATAATCGTCTTCTGGGCTTACCCATAAGTTTCTTTCTAATTCTTCTGAGTCTACAATTTTTCCTGTTGGCGATTTGTACCACAATCCTTTCGGTACATCTTTTTTATCCTCAGTTGCAGTTGTAATTCCTTTTTCTTTTCTTTTAAACCAAGCCATAATTTTTCAAGTCAAAAGTTAAAAGTCAAAAGTCAAAAGTCAAACAAATCTGAAAATATTCAGACATTCGACTTTTGACTTAATGACTATAATGTATTTACGTTATTTAAATCGGCGAAAGCCTGTTCTAATCTTGTATTGAAAGTAACTTCTCCTTCACGAATCCATTTTCTTGGGTCGTAATGTTTTTTATTTGGACTGTCGCTTCCTTCAGGGCTACCAATTTGTGTTTTTAAATAATCGATTTTAGAGGTCATATAATCTCTAATTCCTTCTGTAAAAGCAAATTGTAAATCAGTATCGATATTCATTTTGATTACACCATACGAAATGGCTTCTCTTATTTCTTCAATCGTAGAACCTGAACCTCCGTGGAAAACAAAATCAACTGGATTAGCGCCTGTGTTGAATTTATTTTGAACGTATTCTTGCGAATTTTTTAATATTTTAGGTGTTAATTTTACATTTCCTGGTTTGTACACGCCGTGAACATTTCCGAAAGAAGCAGCAATTGTAAAACGTGGGCTAATTTTCATTAACTCTTCGTATGCATAAGAAACTTCTTCTGGTTGTGTGTACAATTTAGAACTATCCACATCTGAATTATCTACACCGTCTTCTTCTCCACCAGTAATTCCCAATTCAATTTCTAAAGTCATATCCATTTTACTCATTCTTGCTAAATATTGCTTGCAAAGTTCAATGTTTTCTTCAATTGGTTCTTCAGATAAATCAATCATATGAGAAGAATATAATGGTTTTCCTGTTTCTGCAAAATGTTTTTCAGAAGCATCTAATAAACCATCAATCCAAGGTAATAATTTTTTTGCACAATGATCTGTATGTAAAATTACGGTTGCGCCATAAGCTTCAGCTAAAGTATGTACGTGTTTTGCACCGGCAATAGATCCTAAAATAGCTGCTTTTTCACCAACATTTGACATTCCTTTTCCAGCATTAAACTGACCGCCTCCGTTTGAAAACTGAATAATTACAGGTGCATTTAATTTTGCTGCTGTTTCTAAAACTCCATTTATTGTACTACTTCCTGTAACGTTTACAGCTGGTAAAGCAAATCCTTTTTCTTTCGCGTAATTAAAAATTTCTTGAACTTGATTTCCAGTAGCTACTCCAGGTTTGATATTATGACTCATACGTTTTTATTTATTGATAATTTATTTATGTTGTTTGAATTTACAAAAGTAAGAATTTTATTAATTTTAAAAAGGATAATTGATACCTATATTAAAAACAGTTTTAGAAAAGTTCATATCTTTCAACCATCTTTGCGAATATTCTTTAGCCGGATTGTAGGCTTTGAAACCTAAATCGCCACGAATTACAAAGAAACCAAAATCATATCTAAGTCCAAAACCAGTTCCTAAAGCAACCTCTTGAAAAGATTTTGTCCCTTTAAAAATTAATTTTTCATCTTCTACGTTATCTGAAACATTCCAAATATTTCCTGCATCCGTAAATAAAGCACCATTTAAGCTATTAAAAATATTAAATCGGTATTCTAAATTTAGAGAAAGTTTTAAATTGGCTTCATTAAAATCATTAACACTTAAACTCGATCCAGGTCCTAACGAATACGCTTGCCATCCTCTATTATCATTACTTCCACCTGCAAAATAACTTCTTGAAAAAGGCACCGAATTTGAATTTCCATAAGGAACAGCTATGCCTCCAAAAAATCTGAATGCTAAGGAACTTTTCTTATATAAATGTAAATGTTTGATGTATTCAAATTCAGTTTTAAGATATTGCGCATATTCTACACCAAAAACAGTTTGGTTTCCGTTGCTACTAAGCTCTTCTTTTTTTTGTTTAGAAATTAAACTTAAAATATTTCCCGAACTTTCAATTTTCGCTTTAATATTATAAAACTGTACGTCATTGACGCTTCTTTTGGTACTTAAATTATAAGAAAAACTTGATGATAAAATCAAATTGTTTTCAATCAATCTTTTTCTTCTTTCTCCAATGGTGTTAATGATTTTATAATCTGGATTATCACGCGGAAGCGTTAAAGGATATGTGTTATTCTTTACCGCATTAATAAAATCTACAGCTCCTGAAAAAGTCAAATTCCCAGCAGCGTCTTCAAAAGTAGTATTTGTATTATACGTTTGTGCTAAATTATTTAACGTATTGTATGAATAATTATACACGTTAAAATAATTATCAATATTTAAATTTTTAACAAATTGTAAGTTAAATAAATCCAATTTAAACTTTTTAGTTTCATCTTTATTTAAACCCCAATCATAATAAAAACTACCATAATAATTTTCTTTATCCAAACCAATATTAGTCTGTTTAGACAAACCTAAGGTAATATATGTGCTAGGTAACGATTCTTTACTAATAATTCTTTTTGTGTTAATTGGGAAGAAAATTCTTGGAAAACTTAATTTTACATCAGCACCATATTCAAGTATGTTAAAAAAAGCATCCGTACTATTTTTTATACTGGCATCTTTTGAGGAACCCAAATTGCCTCGCAACGAAAAATCTAAAATTTCGGCGCCTTTAAATAAATTTCTAAATGTAATTCCTGTAAAACCTGAAATACCAAACAACTGAATGTTTGATTGTGTAAAATCGCCTTTAATGTTGAAATTATATTTTTTTAATGGTGTTAAAACAATATTAGCAATTAATCCATTTCCAGTTGCATCTTCTACATATTGAATTCGAGGATACGCAAATACTCTTAAATTAGATAATGCTCTTGTAGTTAAAGTCCTATCTTGATCACTAAATAGTTTTCCTTCTTCAATAAAAATGGCATTTACTAATGCTTTAGGTTTATATTTTAGTTTCCCAGAACTGTAGAAATTAAATTTTTTGTACGAAATACTATCAATTCCGATGGCTTTCTCTTTTACTTGTTTATCCGTAAAAACATTGACTTTACTAATTTTATATAACTTAAATGGTTCGGTGAAAGTAGAATCGGTATTTTTAACAATTCTATTTCCAATATTAAACGTAATATTCAACTTATTTTTTTTGCCAATCGTATCTACATCTGGTCTTTTAATGTAATTTTCTTGAAAATGATATAAGCCTCTATTTCGAAATTCTGTGGCTATTCGTTTTTTCTCGTTGCTAATATTTTCTGCGGTATACGTTTCGCCTGTTTTTATTAACGAATTTCCAGAAATATTTTGATATAATGAATCTACAATAGGTGTTTCAATATTTCTAAAAATACTATCAATTACATACGGTTTTCCGGTATTTATTTGATACGTAACTTTTACTTTTTTATTTTTTAACGAATCGATTCTAGATGCTACTTTCACATCAAAAAACCCTCTGTTAAATTGGTACGATTGCAATCTAATTTCCGATTTTCTAACTCTTGCTGTATCCAAAATAGAAGGTGCTTCTCCTACTTCCTTAAAAAAATCACTATATCCAGAAACCAAAAACGATTTACCCAAACGATTTACTTGCTTTTTAGAATACAATTTAGTCATTCTTTCTAATCGGTTTGGTTTTTTTAGCAACCACGCTTGGTAAGAAGAGTCGGCATTTTTTTTACTCAAATTGTATAATTGCAAACGGGGTTTAAAACCCAATAACTTACTGTTGGGTTTTTGGTACAATTGATTGTGCAAATCTTCTGAGTTAGTAGATTTGTTATTTACTATAATTTCGTTATCTTCAATAAGCAATTGTTTCTTTTGGAGCTTTCTCACTTCAGAACAAGAGTAAAAAAGTAGTCCAAAAAGAAAAAATAGTGCTATTTTTGGAGTGAGATTCTTCAAACGCTTAATTTTTATCAAAAATACAATTTTTTATGGTTAGCAAAAACCAAATTAAACTAATTAATAGTTTACAGCAAAAAAAGTACCGTAAGTTACACAATCTTTTCATAGCAGAAGGTAAAAAAGTAATTCAAGAACTTATTGACGCTAATTTTATTCTGGAACATTTATTTGTAACCAAAGCTGATTTGTTTGACACCAACCCTGCTGCAACACTTATTTCAGATAGTGAACTTAAAAAAATAACTGCTTTAACTACCGCAAATGATTGTTTGGCTGTTTTTGAAATAAAAGAAACCGCTTTCAAACCAACTTCTGGATTAGAATTGGCTTTAGACAACATAAAAGACCCAGGAAATATGGGAACTATTATAAGATTGTGTGATTGGTTTGGTATTTCAAAAATTGTTTGTTCTGAAGAAACCGTAGATATGTATAATCCAAAAGTGGTACAAGCTACTATGGGAAGTTTAGCCAGAGTACAAGTTGAATACATCAATTTAGCCGATTATTTAAAGGCTACTGATAAGGAAATTTTTGGAACATTTATGGATGGCGAAAACATTTATAAAAAAGAATTACCTTCTAATGGCATCCTTGTAATGGGAAATGAAGCCAATGGCATATCTTCAGAAATTGAAAATTTAATTACTCAAAAAATTTCTATACCAAGATTTGGAAATTTACAGCAAACCGAAAGTTTAAACGTAGCCACTGCCACCGCGATATTTTTGTCAGAATTTAAACGAAGTAACTAAAAATCAACTTTTTGACTTTACGCCTTTTGACTTTATAACTTAATGGAACGTAAAGTTTACAAATACCGCTCTTGTTTGCATCGACTTAATATTCCCTGTCCAAGGAGAATTCGGATCTAAATCACGAATTAATTCATCTCCCGTTCCAAAAACACCACGAATGGAAGGAGAAAATTTAAAGTATTCCAAATATAAATCCAATCCAAAACCTACTTCGTAATTTTGAGTCCAGGTTTTTACTCGGAATCTATTTGCTGAATTATCGTCTGTTGCTTTTTCGTTACTTCCTAAATTTAAAGTTGAAGAAACACCTCCAACCAAAAATGGTCGCACATTTCCTGTTCGTAATGCCGAGTATTTTATCAGCAATGGAAAATGTAAATTGGCTGCTTTTACTTCTCTTAATCGATCTACACGATCTTCAATATTTGGGTAAATTAAATTGCGCTGCGTGGCATAAAAACCAGGTTCAAATCGTAAATCAAAAAATTCTTTTAATCGTAAATTTACTACTAAACCCACATTAAAACCAGTGGCTGGCTTCAACTCAATATCTTTTCCAACCGTTTTATAATTAAATTGATAATTGTAACTGCTAAACCCTAAATAATACCCAAAATGAATTTTTTTCTTCTCAAAATTTTCATCATTTATAATTGGATTTTTACCAAAGGTACCGCCCTGAGCGAAAGACTTCAGCGCGAATAATAAAATAAAAATAAGATATCTAACTTGCATTTTTTACTTTTTTGATGCTGTATAAATTGTAGCCACACCCATAGTTTGAGGTTCGTGCTTTACCTCTATAAACCCAATTTTTCGTAAAATATTGTTTAACGCTTCGCCAAAAGGGAAATTTTGTGCGGAATTGGACAAATAGGTATAAGCGGCTTTATCTTTTGAAAACAGTTTTCCAATGGTTGGCATAATAAAATTGGTATACACATAATACCCTTGTTTAAAAGGAAATGTAGTAGGCACAGACGTTTCTAAAATAATAAAAGTGCCATTTGGTTTCAATACACGAAGTATTTCAGAAAGTCCTTTTTCAAGATTTTCGAAATTTCTTACGCCGTATGCCACGGTAATTACATCAAAATAATTATCCGTGTAGGGAATTTTTTCTCCATCACCTAAAACCATTTGAATTTTTGAATCTAAGTTTTTATCTGAAATTTTTTTCTTACCCATATCAAGCATACCTTGCGAAATATCTAAACCGATAATTTCTGTAGCAGTAGTTTCGGCAAATAATATAGCTAAATCTCCAGTACCAGTGGCAATATCAAGAATCGACGTTGGCTGTTGAAGTTTTACCATTTGTAAAATCTTCTTTTTCCAGGTAGCATCTGTTCCTAAAGAAATTATTTTATTTAATCCATCATAATTTTCGGAAATGGTATCAAACATTTGAGCCACTTGCTCTTTTTTACCTTTTTCGGAATCTTGATACGGTTTTATGCTTTCAGACATTGTTTTGATTTTGAAGTACAAAAGTAATTGAAAATTATGAATTACAATTTACGAATTACGATTTGACTTAATAAAAGTTTGAAACGTAAAATCAAAGGCGTGTTTTTCATCTTTTGGATGTAGTTCTTCAAAAACAAGTTCCCAATGTTCTGGATTTATTTCTGGAAAAAAAGTATCGGCTTCAACAGTCGTATGTACGCGAGTTAACTCTACTTTATCAGCCATATCAATAGATTGTTTATAAATTTCGCCACCGCCAATAATAAAAACGTCTTCATTTTTTGGACAAGCTTCTATAGCTTCTTCTAAACTTGAAACCACAATACATCCCTCTGTTGCTATATAATCACTTTGACGAGTAATAATAATGTGCGTTCTATTGGGTAATGGTTTGGGGAAACTCTCAAAGGTTTTTCTTCCCATAATAATATAATGCTCGGAAGTTAGCGCTTTAAAACGTTTAAAATCGTCTGGTAAATGCCAAACCAATTGGTTGTCTTTTCCCAAAGCATTGTTTGTAGATGTTGCGGCGATTAGTGTTAGCATAGGTTTATATTTAAAATAAAGAAATGATTCAAATAAATTAAGCTCAAAATTTATTTGATTTTAAGACAATAAATTCAAAACATTAATATATTTTTTTTTAATAAGAAAATATTTTCTCAACTTACTATTCATTTTTAAATTATTATTTCATTAAAATATAAAATTATTCCTTAATACATCTAATTGGATAACCAAAAGACATTAATGAAGCTCCTAAACTTGCCCAATCTCTTGATGAATATAATGATAATATATTTGCGGATATATTTTGACTATCGCCTCCCCAACCTTTACCTAAAGATTTTGTCCAAAATTCTTGTGTCTGTAAACTTTGTTCAAATTTGCCATTTAACCCCCTTGAACCAATTAACTCAGCATTAAAACCACTTTTATTTGTGCCACCCTTAAATCTAACAGACTTTAGATGCTTACCAGCAATATTTGGTCCTCCATATTTATTTATCAATTCCTTATAATTTTCTTTTGTTGGTATAGTCCAACCAAATGGTGATATTTGTCTTTCATCTATTACTGCCCACAAGTTATATAATTTATCGTTTTTTGAATCATTATTATAATAACACCATGCAGGTATTTTGTTTTCACCACAATAAATCCATTCGGCATCATCTCTTACTTCTGTGATAATATCTCCATTTCTAAAATAGCTGACTTTTAGGTTTTCAATAAGCCATTTTTGTTCGCCAATAATAGCAATTTTATATGAATTTCCTTCGTTATCTTTAAATTTTTTATAAGAATTACTATTAATACTTTTCGAACTCTCACTTAGATTTTCATTTTTTTTATCAACTTTAATTCTCGAATTAACTAAGGCTTCTGTTTTAATATTTTCTGTTTTTTTTTCTGTTTTTTTGGGTTCAACAAAGCAAGAAATAAAAAACAAACAAAAAGATAAGATTGATATTTTTTTCATCATGTTAATTGAATTTTATAATTTGCAAAAAAAACTGATATTAGAAATAAACTTAATGAAATATAAATTCCATATTTATAATCTATAATAGTTGCTTGTGTATAATAATAGCTTTTATTTGAATATTTATTAAAGTCAGAATCCGAATAATTTAAATCATATAAATTGAAACCGTTTCCGTCTGTTCGTATTCTATTACCAAAATAGGAATCAAAATAAATACTTAGAACTTTAGTTGTAGCAGGCACATATTCTACAAGAGACAGTTTTCCATAATTATTTTGACTCGAAGTATCTGCTGTATAACTTATTTTTCCAAAATGTTCTAATCCATATAAAATTCCAAAACCTAAAATAAATGATAAGACTAAATTTCTTAAATGTTCTTTTTTAACTTTTAATGTTTTACTCATTATAATTTTGTTTAAAAAATGATTTTTAATCAGTGAAAATAAAGTTGTGAACAAATTTACTAAAATAACTTTTATTTTACTATTTGCAACGTAGTTTTTTGCAGCAAAATAAATCTATTATTTTACTTTCATTCAAATAGATATAAATCTTAATTATAAACTATAATTTATTGTTTTTCTGATGCTTTAAAAGTTGGATGATGAACAAATCCAATCATTTTTATTATTTCTGAATTAAAAAGATAATCAAGACTATCAAATAAATAAAATAGCAAATCGGGTTTGATTTCTGCACTTACCATAAAAAATAATTGTGATTTTTCTTGCGTTTGTCAATTAAATTTAGTATTTTTGCAACTTATGTGGTTTATATAGAAATATTGGCTATACTTGTCTCGTAAACAGTAGCCTTAATTCTTGTTGCAATTCATCAGCTTACTTCCGATAGGTAAGTCTGGATACTTTTTTTTGTCTAATTTAAAATGTTTTATTATGAAAACTGACATTTTTAACCAAACTCATTACGAAAGTCGTAATGTTTTATTTATTAACCTCTTAATACGAAAACAAAAATGGCGACAAACCAAAAGCCTTCGTGGAAAGAAACTTTATTATTGAGATTATGCTTGCAGGCTGGAACTCAACTAATAAAATATATCTTTTCAAACTTATTGTAGAACTTTTAAAAGCCCAACTTCGGTTGGGTTTCTACTTTTAGTTAGACAGGTCAAAAGTATAAAAAACAAATATAAGTTGTATACTTGTAAATCAATTTATACTCATTCTAAATAGTAAGTGCGGAATTTCAAAGAACTTTTGTTTTATGCGGGTTTTTGGTTTAAGCTGTTTGCTAACGTTTTGACGCTTGGCGAAGTGCAAAACTTCGGAAAGAGTCGGTTAATAATTAATTTTATGTTTCTTGCGGAACTTTAATTCCACTTTATTTTTGCATTTTGCCAAACGGCTGTTAGTAGCTGGCTTTTTATTTTCCATTTGCTAATCTACAAAGTTTTTCTTACTTTCGTTCCTCAATTTTCTACTATGCAAAAATTTGGCTCTTGTGAGTTCACAGTTAACGATTTAGTTTTATACACATCACGCTTCGGAGATTCTTCAGTTGATATTTATGAAATTATTGAAGTTTTACCTAATAAAGACGGAAAGTATGAAGATAAACCTTTTACAGAAAATTATTGGATTAGAAATATTAAAACTAAAAAAGAATATCTTGTTTATCATTCTGAATTAAAACTTAAATAATTATGGCTAAAAAATCTGAACCCAAAACACCAAAATATACAGAAGGTGATATTTTAAAATCTATAAATTCTAACTCAAAAACGAAGTCAGAAACAACAGTTATTTTAATTTCTCGTTGGGATAAAACCCCTTCTCAAAGAATTGCTTGGTTATGTAAAGCTTATCCTGACGGCGAAACTGAATTCGCTATTCCTGAAAGCGAATTATTCCCAGTTGACTAATCCTTGTTCAATAAGTTCGTTTTTGGCGATTTCTAAAGAATACTCTTCATCAGTTTCTCGGTTTACTATTTTCCATTTACTTTCTTGGTCAGGTTTTCTTGCACACATTCTGTAAATAGGTAGGACAAACTTTTCAAATAATGGTTCTAAATCATCTTTAGTAAATCCATATAAACTATCTGTTACTTTTTTACCCCATTTTTGGAGTCCCTTTTCCGTTGGGTGATATTCCATTTATGTTTAGTTTTTTTCTAAACGTGAATAGTAAGCTGTACGTCTTTTAAGCTTGCTACTAACTTATATATATGCTCAGTTTTTTGTTATTTAGTTGAGCATATCCTCCTATTTTCAAATAGCTTTGCTCAATTATTATGTATTTGATATTTTTTTTTAAACCGAAACCGCACCTTTAATATGCTCGTGCGGGTCGTAGCCTTCCAACGTGAAATCGTCAAAAGTGAAATCGAAAATGTTGGTTACATTTGGATTCAATTTCATTATTGGTAATTTTCTTGGTTCCCGGCTCAATTGTAAATTCACTTGTTCTATATGATTGTTGTAAATATGTGCATCACCAAAAGTGTGTATAAACTCACCAGCCTCTAATCCACAAACTTGTGCTACCATCATCGTAAATAAGGCATACGAAGCAATGTTAAACGGTACACCTAAGAAAATATCGGCACTACGTTGGTACAACTGACACGATAATTTCCCATCGGATACATAAAACTGAAAAAACGCGTGACAAGGCGGTAAAGCGGCTTTTCCATTCGCCACATTTTCCGAAAAAGAAACGGTAGTATCTGGTAAAACAGAAGGATTCCAAGCCGAAATTAACATTCTACGGCTATTCGGATTTGTTTTTAAGGTTTCGATTAATTCGGTAATTTGATCGATTTCTTCGCTGTTCCAATTTCTCCATTGGTGCCCATATACGGGTCCTAAATTACCATTTTCATCTGCCCAAGCATCCCAAATTTTTACGCCATTTTCTTGCAAATAGGCAATATTGGTTTCGCCTTTTAAAAACCAAAGCAATTCGTGAATAATCGATTTTAAATGTAACTTTTTAGTGGTTACCATTGGAAAACCTTCGCTTAAATCAAAACGCATTTGGTAACCAAAAACACTAATGGTTCCTGTTCCTGTTCGGTCGCCTTTTTGAGTTCCGTTCGCTAAAACGTGTTTTACTAAATCGTGATATTGTTTCATTTATATGGGTTTAAGGTGTTGGGTATTGGGTTAAGGGTTTTTGGTATTCGGTTAATTTTTAAATAAGATAAAAAAGAGGCTATTCTTTTTTCAAGTATTTGAATGGATTCAATTTGTTTTGAAACTATATTTTCATCTAAATAATTTATATCTGAACACAACATGAATTGGGTTTCTAATTCAAAACAAGAACCTAAACTAATTTCTAAAAATCTGCATAAATCTTTATCTGAACTTTTAGCACATCCTTCAGCAATATTAGATGGAATAGATATTACAGAACGTTTTATTTGTGAAGTCAATCCAAACTTTTCATCGTCTGGCATTTGCTTCATAATCATATAAGTAGCAGCCACAAGCAATCTACTGTCTTTCCAAATATCTAATTCTCTAAAATTTCTCATTCTGAAATAAAAAATAATCTTTTAAAACCTTTTACCAAAAACCCTTAACCTTTTACCCAATTAATGATTAAAAGCCTCTACGTCTTTTGGATTGTGTTCGTGCTTAAATAATACCGCAAATGCAACAGTAATTATTAAAGCATAAACTGCAAATGTTAGCCAAATGTTATGCCAGTCTTTTCCGTTTGCAGTTGTAAAATAAGTGTCAATTAAAAATCCACTTCCTAAACTTCCTAAAATCGCTCCGAAACCGTTGGTCATCATCATAAATAATCCTTGCGCAGAGGAACGAATTTTAGAATCGGTTGTGGTTTCAACGAAAAGTGAACCTGAAATATTGAAGAAATCGAATGCCAATCCGTACACGATATTCGACATAATAATCATCCATAAACTTCCAATTGGATCGCCATAAGCGAAAAATCCAAAACGCAATACCCAAGCTATTAAACTGAAAAGCATTACTTTTTTGATTCCATATCGTCGTAAGAAAAACGGAATGGCTAAAATAAATATGGTTTCAGAAATTTGAGAAATAGACAACACAATATTTGCCGATTTTACTACAAAAGTTTCTGCATATTTGGGTACGTTTTCAAAATCTTTAATATAGGTTTCGCCATACATATTGGTTAATTGTAAAGCGGCACCTAAAAACATACTAAAGATAAAAAACATAGCCATTTTAGATTCTTTAAACAATTTAAACGCATCTAAACCAAAAATTTGAGAAAATGTTTTGTTTGTTCTTTCATCTTTTATTGGTTCAATTTTTGGCAAAGTGAAAGAAAAAAATCCTAATAGAATTGCGAAAAAAGACGCCATATAAAACTGATTACATTCTACTGGCATATTGGTTATAGAAGCAATCGCTTTTCCTACTCCAATCCCAAAAGAAAAAGGCGGATTTACATTACTAAATAAATTGGTACACCACATAGCCGCTATAAAACCGATAGTTCCCCAAACTCTGATGGGCGGATAATCTTTAATGATATTAAAGTTAAATTTTTTCAAAACTGCAAAAGATAGTGAGCTTGACAAAGATAACGTTGGCATATAAAAAATCATACCTACAAGCAACACCCAAAAGAAAGTAGAAGGGCTATCAATAGCAGGTAAAAAAAGTAAAATTATTCCATATAAAATATGATGAATTCCGTATAATTTTTCTAAATTTAAATATTTATCTGCGATAATTCCAGATATAGGTGGCATAATGATGGAACCTAAACCTAAAGTTGAAAACACAATTCCAAACTCGGCACCAGACCATTGTTTAAAACCGAATCCATAACTTGCCAAAGTAGTTAACCAGGCACCCCATACAAATAATTGTAAAAAACTCACAATGGTTAATTTTAATTTTATGTTCATTTTGTAGTATTTTGATTGGTGATTATTTTCTATCGATTTCTGCTTTTATTAGGGCTGCTTTTTCGTAATCTTCATTTTGAATGGCTTCTTCTAATAAATTATGTAATTCTTGAATGGAAAATTTTGAATATATGTTTTGCGGTTCTTCTTCGCCATAAACTTCAGGTTCAGAAAGTATATCGTCGTCATCTATTTCTTCGTCTGAATGCAATTCTTGTTTGTTTTTATTTAAGAAAATTCCAGCTTTATCTAATATGTTTTTGTAGGTAAATATAGGTGCATTAAATCGTAAGGCTAACGCAATTGCATCAGACGTTCTCGCATCGATTACTTCTTCTTTTGCCTCTTTTTCGCAAACAATACTTGAATAAAAAACACCGTCTACTAATTTATGAATAATCACTTGAGTAATAACAATTTCATATTTATCTGCGATGGTTTTGAATAAATCGTGTGTTAAAGGACGCGGTGGCGTAATTTCTTTTTCTAAAGCAATAGCAATAGATTGTGCCTCAAAAGCACCAATAACTATTGGTAATTGTCTGTCGCCATCTACTTCATTCAAAATTAAAGCATAGGCTCCATTTTGTGTTTGACTATACGATATTCCTTTAATGGTTAATTTAACTAAACTCATTTTGTACTTAAACTTTATTCAAATGTACTATAAAAATATTTTCTATAAAATAAAAGGCTATCTAAATTGGATATTTCTATCGTATTTAGATAGCCTTTTTAGGAGGCACAATATATAAAAAATTTATGCGTTTGCCGCTTTAAAAGCTTTTAATTTTTCAATCAATTTAGGAACAACATCAAAAGCATCGCCTACAATACCATAATCGGCTACTTTAAAGAAAGGCGCTTCGGCATCGGTATTAATTACCACTTTTACTTTAGAAGAGTTGATTCCTGCAATATGCTGTATAGCTCCAGAAATTCCGATAGCTATGTATAAATTAGCTGCAACGGGTTTTCCTGTTTGCCCCACGTGTTCCCCGTGAGGACGCCATCCAATATCTGAAACGGGTTTCGAACAAGCGGTTGCTGCACCAAGTACAGTGGCTAATTCTTCAATCATTCCCCAATTTTCTGGTCCTTTTAATCCACGACCTGCAGAAACTACGATTTCAGCATCAGCAATGGTTACTTTACCTGTTGTTTTTTCTGAATTGGTTACTTTCACGCCAAAATCTGAATCCGATAAGGCTGGTGAAAAATCTTCTTCCGTTAATGAAGTTGCATTTTCAATCAATCCGAATGAATTTTTAGAAATTCCTAAAACTTTTACATCTGTAGCAATTTCTGTTAAATTAAATGCTTTGTTAGAAAAAGCACTTCTTTTAACTTGAAATGGAGTTACACTTAAAGGCGCTTCAATTACATTTGATGCAAAACCTGCATTTAAATGTACAGCAACTAATGGAGCGATGTGTAAACTATCTGTAGTTGATGCTAAAATTACCACTTTAGCTCCCTCTTTTTCTGCAGCTTGCTTTATTACATCTGCGTAAGCTTTTGCATTAAATGACGTTAATTTATCATTTGTTACATTTAACACTTTACTCACTCCATAAGCAGATAAAGCATTATTTTCTGTAGCATTAATTGAAACAGCAGTTACTGTTGTTCCAAGCATATCGGCTACTTTTTTAGCGTATGAAGCAATCTCAAAAGCTACTTTTTTGAATTTACCTTCGTTTGATTCTGTATATATTAAAACTGACATATCTTTTTATTTACGATTTACGTTTTGCGATTTACAATTAAATTACTTTAGCTTCGTTGTGTAATAAATTAATTAATTCATCTATATTATCTGCGCTGATTAATTTTACTGCTGATTTTGCTGCTGGTTTTTCAAATTTCACTGAAGAAGTGGCATTAGCGTCTGAAGTTGGTTCAACAATATTTAATGCTTTCGTTCTGGCGGTCATAATACCACGCATATTTGGAATTCTTAAATCTTTTTCTTCAACCAATCCTTTTTTACCTGCAATAATTAAAGGTAAACTTGATGTAGCCGTTTCTTTACCGCCATCAATTTCTCTAATCGTTGTAGCTTCAGTGCCAAAAATTTCAATTCCAATACAAGCATTTACAAAATTAAAACCTAATAATCCCGCTAACATTCCAGGTACCATTCCTCCATTATAATCAATAGATTCTGTACCTGCAATAATTAAATCGTAGCCACCTTGCTTCACCACGTTAGCCAATTGTTTTGCAACAAATAAACCGTCTGTCGGATTGGTATTTATACGAATGGCTTCATCCGCACCAATGGCCAATGCTTTTCTTAAAGTAGCTTCGGCATCTGCACCACCTACATTAACAACAGTTACGTGGGCACCATTTTGCTCTTTTAACACAATTGCTTTGGTTAAACCAAACTCGTCATTTGGATTAATAACATATTGAACCCCATTTGTATCAAACTCGGTATCGTTATTAACAAAATTAATTTTTGAAGTAGTATCAGGAACGTGACTGATGCAAACTAATATTTTCATTTTTATACTGATTTTATATTGATGCCACGAAATTACAAAAAATGTTTTAAAAAAATATTATGCACGCATATAAAATATTGTTTTTTCACAAAAATTAAATAAATTTTATGAATTGTTGAATTTAAGTAAGTAAAAATAAGAATTTGATAAGATATTATTAAAGAAATCGATTGAGTAAAAATATTAAATAATAATGAGCGTACTCATTAAAATTTATTATTTTTGCCATTCACTAAGTTTTAGAATTAATTTTATGAGAACAATACAGTTTAGAGAAGCTATTTGTGAAGCAATGAGCGAAGAAATGCGTCGTGATGAAACGGTGTACTTAATGGGAGAAGAAGTTGCAGAATATAATGGAGCCTATAAAGCTTCAAAAGGTATGCTTGATGAATTTGGACCAAAACGTGTTATCGATACACCAATTGCAGAATTAGGTTTTGCAGGTATCGCAGTAGGTTCCGCAATGAATGGATGCCGACCAATCGTAGAATATATGACGTTCAACTTCTCTTTAGTAGGAATTGACCAAATAATAAATAATGCTGCTAAAATGCGTCAAATGTCGGCAGGACAATTTCCAATGCCAATGGTTTTTCGTGGACCAACAGCATCTGCAGGACAATTAGGAGCCACACACTCGCAAGCTTTTGAAAACTGGTTTGCCAATACTCCAGGATTAAAAGTGGTTGTTCCAAGTACAGTTTATGATGCAAAAGGTTTGTTAAAAGCTGCCATTCGTGATAACGACCCTGTAATTTTTATGGAATCTGAACAAATGTATGGTGATAAAGGTGAAGTTCCAGAAGGTGATTACATTATTCCACTTGGAGTAGCTGATATCAAACGCGAAGGTACTGATGTGACTATCGTTTCATTTGGTAAAATTATTAAAGAAGCGCATATCGCTGCTGAAGAATTAGCCAAAGAAGGAATCTCTTGTGAAATTATCGATTTAAGAACCGTTCGTCCAATGGATTACGACTGTATTATTAATTCGGTTAAAAAAACAAACAGATTAGTCGTTTTAGAAGAAGCGTGGCCGTTTGCCTCTGTTGCTTCAGAAATTACTTATATGGTTCAAGAACGTGCATTTGATTATTTAGACGCACCTATCCAACGTATCACAACTGCTGATACACCTGCGCCATACGCACCAACTTTATTAAAAGAATGGTTGCCAAATAGTAACGATGTAGTGAAGGCAGTTAAAAAAGTTATGTATAAAAAATAAAAACAGATAATTAGAAAATATTTATTATAATAAATTTTTCAATTTGTCTACTACTCTAAAATAAAGTATATTTGAATCCCGATTTTATCGGGATTTTTTTATAACTATTACCCAAATGAAAAACCTACTAACACTTATTGTTCTAATTTCATCACTTGCTTTTTCCCAAACTAAAGTTAGTGGTATCATTTTAGATGACGCCAAACAGCCTGTTTCTTATGCAACGGTGGCTTTTAAAAATTCCGCAGAAGGCGTAATTGCAGACGAAAACGGAAAATTTTACTTAGAATCAAAAAAAACATATACTACATTAGTGATTTCCTTTGTTGGATATAAAGACAAAGAAATATCGCTTTCTGGTGAACATAATTACGATTTAAAAATTAGTTTAGAAAACGCAAACGAAATTGCCGAAGTAAAAGTGTATGGCGGAAAAACTTCAAAGAAAAACAATCCTGCTATAGACATTCTTAGAAAAATTTGGGAAAGAAAAAAGAAAAATGGATTACGACAATTTAATCAATACGAATACGATAAGTATGAAAAAATCGAATTTGATATCAATTCTATAGACAGCACATTTATGAAAAATAAAATCTTCAAAAATGTAGAATTTATTTTTCAACACGTGGACACTTCAGTCATTACTGGTAAAAATTTCTTGCCTATTTTCATTAACGAAACCAAAAGCAAAGTATATGGCGACAATTTAAAAAACAAAACAAAAGACGTTTTAGAAGCCAATAAATATTCTGGATTTGGAAATGCAAATAATGATGGTGTAAATGCCTTTTTAAAAGATTTATATGCCGATTATGATATTTATAACAACTACCTTAAATTTTTCGATAAAGATTTTGTAAGTCCTTTATCAAGAACTGGAATTCAAGTATATAATTACGTTTTAGCAGACAGTACATTTATTGATAAAAAATGGTGTTATAATATTGTATACTATCCACGAAGAAAAAACGAATTGACTTTTAAAGGTGATTTTTGGGTAAACGATTCTACTTATGCCATTAAGAGTATCAATATGGAAGCGAGTAAAAGTGCCAATATCAACTGGGTGCGAGATATTTATATTGAGCAAGAATTTGATGTACTAAACGATTCGGTTTTTTTATTGAAACGAGATCATATGATGACGGATTTTGCGCTAACCAAAAAAGAAGGTTCAAATGGTATGTACGGAAAACGAACAACTATGTTCAAAAATCATCAATTCAATAACGAAAAAGACGATAAATTTTACCGGGAAGAAGTCAATACTTTTAATAAAGAAGCGTTTACCAAAACTGAGGAATATTGGGAAGAAAATCGATTTGAAAGTCTAAATTCTAATGAAAAAGGAATTTACGAAATGCTCGACACCTTAAAAACAGTTCCGAAAATTAAAAGGTTTTACAATTTAGTATCTATTTTAGGAAGTGGTTACATTCAAGTTGGAAAATTTGACATCGGACCTATTTTCTCTACTTTCGGATACAATGATGTAGAAGGGCAACGTATTAGATTAGGAGGAAGAACGTACTTTGGTCCTAACGACCCGTGGCGCATTCAAGGATACACTGCTTATGGTTTTAAAGACCAAAAAATAAAATACGGAATCAATGCTCGAGTAATGTTGGATAAGAAAAATCGCTTTATTGCCTCTTTTGGAAACCGAAGAGATGTTGAGCAAATTGGCGTAAGCTTAACTACTTCAAATGATATATTGGGTAGAAGTTTTGCTTCTTCTTCTTTTTTCTCAAGTGGTACAAACAATAAATTAACCAATGTAAATTTAACCAATTTAGGTTTCGAAATAGAGCCCGTTAAAAATTTGGTTTTCGAAAGTAGTTTCTCTTACAGAACGCTATCTTCTGCTTCACCAGAATTTAAATTGGACTATTTTATAGATGACACTTTTAGTCAAACATCAAACAAAATAACTCAATCTGAAGTCAATTTCTTAATCAACTATACGCCAAATAGAAAAATGATTGGCTATGGCGTGGATCGAATGGAAGTAGATTTAAATTATCCAAGAATTTTTGTAAGTTATTCTCAAGGATTAAAAGGGGTTTTAAATAGCGATTTCAACTATTCAAAATTACAACTTTTTTATCGTCAACCATTATTAATTGGTGGGTTTGGACGATTATTTACGACTTTAGAAGTAGGAAAAACTTTCGGAAAAGTTCCTTTATCTTTAATGGGAATAATACCTGGTAATCAATCGTTTTTTATTATCGATAATACCTATAATTTATTAAACTATTACGATTTTGTTGCCGACCAATATACCTCACTTCATTTGGAACACAATTTCAATGGAAAATTATTTTCAAGAGTGCCTTTGCTTAGAAAACTAAACTGGAGAGAAATCATTGGCGTAAAAGCCGTTTACGGTTCAGTTTCAAACGAAAACAAAGCGCTTAATGCCTCTGGGCAAATTTATCAAGCACCAGTAGATGGGTATTACGAATATTCTGCAGGAATTGGGAATATATTTAAAGTGATGCGAGTGGATGCCTCATGGCGTGGAAGTTATTTTGATATTCCTGAAGCTCGAAAATTCACAATCCGAGTAGGTTTTGGTTTTTATTTTTAAAAGACAAAACTTCGATTATTTTTTAATAAAAATTAATTTTTCATAAATTTTTATAGTTATTTTTATAGTTAATGTATTTTTTTACCGTCAAAATCTATAATTTAAAAAATCGAATACGCACTCAACCCTAACTTCTATCTTTTTTCTACCTTTGACGTCGAAAAATAAATACAAAAAATGACAGCAGATAAAATAACTACATTTGACGTTTTGGTAGAAATTCCTAGAGGAAGCCGAAACAAATATGAATATGATTTTGATTTAAAAAGAATGCGTTTTGACAGAATGTTATTTTCTTCAATGATGTATCCAGCAGATTACGGATTTATCCCTGAAACATTAGCATTAGATGGCGACCCACTCGATGTATTAGTTTTAGTAACCAAACCAACATTTCCAGGGTGTGTTATTGAAGTAAAACCAATTGGTGTTTTCCATATGGCAGATGACAAAGGTCCAGATGAAAAAGTAATTTGTGTTCCAGTTTCAGATCCAATTTGGAATTCTTTAAACGATTTAAGTGATGTAAATCCACACTTGGTAAAAGAAATTGAACACTTTTTTCAAGTATATAAAGATTTGGAAAATAAAATAGTTGATGTAGAAGGCTGGGGAGATGTAAATGAAGCTCGTGCCATCATAAAAGAATGCACTGAACGTTTTGAAGCAATTGAAAACAAACCAGAAGGTTTATTCAGCATAAAATAAAAAAATTTCATTATTTTTATTAAAAAAGGCAATTATTCTAACGATAATTGCCTTTTTTGTTTATTTTTGTTAAAACGAATTAAAATTAACCATTAACTATTTACAAAAAACTATGAATAATTTTATGATTTACTTGCCAATTGTTATGGCAATTATTGGATTGCTTTTTATGGCAATGAAACGCGCATGGGTATTAAAACAAGATGCCGGAGACGGTAAAATGAAAGAAATTTCAGATTACATTTATGAAGGAGCATTGGCTTTCTTAAAAGCAGAATACAGATTATTAACCGTATTTGTAATTCTTGCAAGTATTGTTTTAGCTGGAATAACTTTCATTCCTGGAGTTAAAACACATTTATTTATTGTTGTAGCATTTATTTTTGGTGCCTTTTTCTCAGCATTAGCAGGAAATATGGGTATGAAAATTGCTACAAAAACTAACGTAAGAACAACTCAAGCTGCTCGTACAAGTTTACCACAAGCATTAAAAGTTTCATTTAGTGGAGGAACGGTAATGGGATTAGGTGTAGCAGGTTTAGCCGTATTAGGATTAACAGGTTTTTTTATAGTATTATTTAGATATTTTATGCCAGGTGGTGTTTGGACAAATACGGAAGATATGACCGTAGTTTTAGAAACATTAGCAGGTTTCTCTTTAGGAGCTGAATCTATTGCATTATTTGCACGTGTGGGTGGTGGTATTTATACCAAAGCTGCAGACGTAGGTGCTGATTTAGTTGGAAAAGTAGAAGCAGGTATTCCAGAAGATGATCCACGTAATCCAGCTACAATTGCTGATAACGTAGGTGATAATGTAGGAGACGTTGCAGGGATGGGTGCCGATTTATTTGGTTCTTATGTAGCAACGGTTTTAGCTGCTATGGTATTAGGTAACTATTTGATTAGAGATATGGGAGGAAATATTATTGAAGCTTATAATGGTTTACCAAGTTTTGGTGGAATAGGTCCAATTCTATTGCCAATGGCAATTGCTGGTTTTGGAATTTTATTTTCTATCATCGGAACGATGTTAGTTAAAATTTCAAGTGATAATGCTAAAGAAGCTCAAGTTCAAAAAGCATTGAACATCGGAAATTGGGTTTCTATTATATTAACAGCTATTGCATGTTATTTTCTTGTTGATATTATGTTGCCAAAAACATTAGAAATGAAATTCTTTGGTGAAGGTATTTTACCAATAGAATCAATAAGAGTTTTTTACGCAACTTTAATTGGATTAGTAGTTGGCGGAGCCATTTCATCAGTTACAGAATATTATACAGGATTAGGTACAAAGCCCGTTTTGGCAATTGTACAAAAATCGTCAACTGGAGCTGGAACAAATGTAATTGCTGGTTTAGCTACAGGTATGATTTCAACTTTCCCGACTGTAATTTTATTTGCTGCAGCAATTTGGTCTTCGTATGCTTTTGCAGGCTTTTATGGCGTGGCGTTAGCGGCTTCTGCTATGATGGCTACAACAGCTATGCAATTAGCAATTGATGCTTTCGGACCAATCGCCGATAACGCTGGTGGTATTGCAGAAATGAGTGAATTACCAAAAGAAGTTCGTACTCGTACCGATATTTTAGATTCAGTAGGTAATACAACTGCTGCAACAGGAAAAGGATTCGCAATCGCTTCAGCCGCTTTAACATCATTAGCATTATTTGCAGCTTATGTTGAATTTACAGAGATTGATGGTATTAATATTTTCAAAGCGCCAGTATTAGCGATGTTATTTATTGGTGGAATGATTCCTGTTGTATTCTCTGCATTAGCAATGAATTCTGTTGGAAAAGCTGCAATGGATATGGTGTACGAAGTACGTCGTCAGTTCAAAGAAATTCCAGGAATTATGGAAGGAACAGGTAAACCAGAATATGGTAAATGTGTGGAAATTTCAACAAAAGCGGCTTTACGCGAAATGATGTTACCAGGTATTTTAACAATAGGTTTCCCAATTGCAATTGTACTTTTAGGAAAATTAGTTTACCCAGATGATAATCAATTAATTGCTGAAATGTTAGGTGGTTATATGGCAGGAGTTACCGTTTCAGGTGTACTTTGGGCAGTATTCCAAAATAACGCTGGTGGTGCTTGGGATAATGCTAAAAAATCTTTTGAAGCTGGAGTTGAAATCAATGGAGAAATGACATACAAAGGTTCGGATGCGCACAAAGCAGCTGTAACTGGAGATACTGTTGGAGATCCATTTAAAGATACTTCTGGTCCTTCAATGAACATCTTAATTAAATTAACGTGTTTAATTGGATTGGTTATCGCGCCTATTTTAGGAGGTCATTCTGAAGGAACTAAAAAAGAAATGAAATGCACTATCATTGAAATGCACGGAACTGGAGATGTAAATATGGGTAAATGCGACATGACAAAATGCGCAACCATGTCAAAAGATGAATGTGCGAAAATGTGTGATTCTTTAGGTTGTACAGCAGAAGAAAAAGAAATGTGTATGTCTCATTATGATGCTAATGGAAAATTCATTGGAAAAGAAGGAGAAAAATCTTGCTGTTCTAAAGACGCTGATAAAAACGTTAAAGTAGAAATTACAAATAATAATGGAAAAGCAAAAGCTACAGTTACAACTTCTATAAACAAGAGTGTAAATGTTCAAACTTTTGAAGGTTCATTAGAAGAAGTAAAAGCAAAAGTAGAAGGATTGAAATAGTTTACTTTATACCATAAAACAAAAATGCCTCAACAATAGTTGAGGCATTTTTTTATCTTTTAAATTTTTAAAATAAACCGTTTATTTCGGCATCTATTCTATTTATAATATTTCCTAAATCTTCTGGATTGTTTACAAAATCTATATCATCCACATCAATAATTAATAATTTCCCTTTTGTGTATGTAGTAACCCAAGCTTCGTAACGCTCATTCAATCTACTTAAATAATCGATTGAAATTGAATTTTCATAATCCCTTCCGCGTTTATGAATTTGCCCTACTAAATTTGGTATTGAACTTCTTAAATAAATAAGTAAATCTGGCGCTCCAACCAAACCTTCCATCAAATCAAAAAGTAATTTATAATTGGTATAATCTCTATTAGACATTAAACCCATTGCATGTAAATTTGGTGCGAAAATAAAAGCATCTTCATAAATGGTTCTATCTTGTATGGTTTTTTTACCTGATTTTCTTATCTCTAAAATTTGTCTGAAACGACTATTTAAAAAATAAATTTGCAGATTAAAACTCCAACGCTCCATTGAATGATAAAAATCATCCAAATACGGATTGTCATCTACATCTTCAAAATGTGCTTCCCATTTAAAATGTTTGGATAATAGCTTTGTTAATGTAGTTTTTCCAGCCCCAATATTTCCTGCAATAGCTATATGCATATGTTATTTTTTTATTTGATAGGTACTTAATTGATAGTTTGTAAAAATAGAAAAAAATCCATCTGTATAACAAAAATTTTCAATCAATTTTTCATTTATATTTACCTGTTGTGATAATTGATTTTCAAAAGTATAATAATATATTTTATTGTCAAACAGATAAAACAATTCGTTTTGATTTAAAAATACTGTTTTCAGACACGGATTTACTTTTCCTAATGTGGCTATTTTACCAAATTTTGATATCGAAAAGCAATTTCTTTCAGTGTCAATCCAATACAAATAATTATAATCTGATTGCGAATACGAGATATTTTTTATAGGATTTGAAAGAAATTTTATTTTTTTAGAATTTAAATTGTACAATCCTATTTGCTGACTTAAACTATCATAAAACCACAATTCGTTTTGAGAAGCAGGCTTTAAAAATTCGCAATTAATTTCCGAAAAAATAGTAGTTTTAATTTCGTTAAGTTGAGCGTCTAACAATACAAAAGCATTATTTTCTTTATAAAAAACAAGCGTTTGCAACATATTAAACGTTTCTACACTTGAAATTTTACCAAAGTTATTATTTGCGTAGTTTAATGTATCAGATTTACTAACTTTATATAACGTATTCCTATTTGAAAAATAAAGTTTTTCTGACAGGTCATTTCCCCAAAACACTTCGAAACGAAAAGGTTTAGATGTTATCTTAACAGACTCAATATTTTGAGCTGAAGTATAAAATGTAGTTAATAAAAAAAATAGTAAAATTCGCATATAATGAATATTAACACAAAAATAACAAATTATAGTGTAACTATTAGTTATTTTTAGTGTCTAATATTGATTAAAATTAACTAAAACATGAAAAAAATATTTTTAGCCGTACTAGGTTTATCTAGTTTTATGGCCACTGCACAGAAAGATTTCCAAGGAATGGCCGTTTACGAATCTAAAACGTCTACAGCGGAATTTGCTAAAAATTTTGACGGAAACAAAGACATGACTCCAGAAATGAAAACTCAAATTATGGAAAGAATGAAAAAAATGTTTGAAAAAACATTCGTTCTAAATTTCGATAAATCTTCGTCAATTTACAAAGAAGAAGAAAAACTTGATGCGCCTGGTCAAGGAGGTGGCGGTAGAATGATGGCGTCTTTTATGGGCGGTGGCGGAACGTATTTTAAAAACGTTAAAGAAAAACAATACACAGTTGATAAAGAAGTATTTGGAAAAGAATTTTTAATTAAAGACTCGTTACCAAATTTAAAATGGGTACTAAGTGACGAATCAAAAAAAATAGGCGATTATACTTGTTTTAAAGCGACAGCAGTTAAAGAAGCGAGTAAAACGGATTTTAGAAATTTTAGAAGAAAAAAAGAAGAACCTAAAAAAGAAACAGAGGAAGGAAAAGTTGACGAAAAAGCCACTTCTGAGAAAAAAGAAGAAAAGAAAACCAACTTTTTTGCTGAAATAGATATGCCAAAAGAAGTTACTGTAACTGCTTGGTATTGTCCAGAAATTCCTGTAAATCAAGGTCCTGATGAATATTGGGGTTTACCAGGTTTAATTATGGAAGTAAACGACGGAAAAACCGTAATTATGTGTTCGAAATTAGTACTGAATGTAAAAGAAAAAATCGAAATTAAAGCGCCAACTGGTGGTGATAAAGTCACTCAAAAAGAATATGACGATATTATGATTAAAAAAATGAAAGAAATGAGTGAAATGGGCGGCGGACCTGGATCAAGAGGTGGTATGCAAATGAGATTTTCTAGATAAGATATTAAAATATCAATTTATAGCCTCGTCCTCTACAATTAATAATTTCAATTGTAGTATCGAGGCTTAACTTTTTTCTCAATTTAGTTATAAAGACATCCATACTTCTACCACTAAAAAAGTCATCATTTCCCCAAACAGCGTTAAGGATTAAAGCTCTTTCAAGTACTTGCCCTTTATTATTTACAAAAAACTCTAATAATACAGATTCTCTGTTGGTAAGTTTATATATTTTATCGTTAAATATTAACTGCTGTGATTCTGTTTCAAATGTATAAAGTCCGATAGGAAATTTTGTAGAATTAGTATTCTGAATTTTATTGGTTAGTGCAATTATTCGTACAATTAACTCTTCGATGCTAAACGGTTTTTTTATATAATCATTACAGCCAATTTTAAAACCTTTTACTACATCTTCTGTTTGCGATTTAGCTGTTAAAAATAATATTGGAACGTTTTTGTTTGTTTGTCTAATTTCTTGTGCTAAAGTAAAACCATCTCTTTTGGGCATCATTACATCTAAAACAAGCGCATCAAAATTTGATTTTTTAAAGTGCTTCAGAGCAAGCTCACCATCTTCACATAAAATTACCTCAAAATTTCTGCTTTCTAAACTTTCTTTAATTATAATACCCAAAGATGCTTCATCTTCGGCAAGCAATATTTTAATTTTTTTATTCATTTGGCAGCGCTATCCTAAAATTAGTCTCATTTGTTCGAATTAAATCAATTTTACCTTTATGCATTTCGAGGATCGTTTTTGTATAATATAATCCAATACCGTATCCTTTAACATCGTGTAAATTTCCTTTTGGAATTCTATAAAATTTTTCAAAAATTTGATTTTCATCTGCCTTTGTAATGGAATTACCATTATCTTTAATTTCAATAATCAATAATTTTTCTGAATTAAAACAACTAATATCTATAATATCACCACCATATTTTATGGCATTATCTATTAAATTTGATATGGCATTTTCTAAGTAAAATGGATCTGCATTGTATAACATAACATTATCTTGAAAATGAAATGAAATCGATTTATTTGAAGTCATTAAATGTTTTTCTGTAATTGACTTAATAAAAGAAACCATATTTATTTGTTCCTTATTTAATTTAATTTCTTTGACATTTAATATAGCCGTTTCCAATATTTTTTCAACCATTTTTTCTAGTTTTTGCAACTGTATAAATGATATATCAATATATTTTTTGTTTTTAACTAGGTCATTATCTGGATTAAAATTACTCATTCCTTCTAAGGCAGAACCAATAGTTGTAATTGGCGTTTTAAATTCGTGTGTGATATTATTGATAAAATCATTTTTAATTTCGTCAATCTTTTTTTGCTTTTTAATGATAATAAGAAGAAAAAACAAACAACTTACTACCGCTAAAGAAAACAATAAAGACAAAATCAATTCTACACCCATACGATTAATAATAATGCTTTTTGAGTAATTATAATTAAGATAAACTGTCTCTTTAGGTTTGAAGTAAGTGGAATTCGGTTTGATTTGAAATGGTAATTTATTTTTACTTTTTAAGTAAGTAAAAAAAAGAGCGTCGTTTTTAAAATGACTAAATTCATAAGTTAAAACAATACTTTTTCTTTTTAAATCGGATTGAAAAATAGAGTCTAAAGTTTTATATTTAATGGTGTCATTAACAAATGTCATACTAATTTTATTGCGATACTTTTTGTTTTTATGAATGGAATCCATAGCTTTTTTCCCTTTCAAAACAGTAATATTGTCCTTTTTGTCTTTTTTAGCTATTATAAATTTATCTGAAACAATAAGAGAATCAGATTGTTTTATGGCTTTAGCATTTTTAGTAAAACTATAGTTTTTTGAAGAATCACGTTCAATTTGTACAGCACTTAATTTTATACTAGGAGTATTGATACTAAATGAATCTAAATTGTATTTTGGACTTGTTTTTTTTGACAAAAAAAGGGTATCTATTTTTGGAGAAACAACAGAGGCTATTCTAGTCTTCTTATTCTTTATGTCATTATAATTAAATGATAAATGAGTAAAATGGTTATTAGCCTTAGGCGTTTTCTTTTCTCTTTTAAGTTTTTTACCAAATATTGAGTCGGTTTTAATTTTATTCATAAAATCTTCAATTTGAATTGTAGAATCAGAACTAAAGACTGTTATGAATTTATCTTTTGAAGCTTCATCAAAATAAAGCTCTAAAGATTTATCGAAAGCAATTTGAATCTCATTTTTAAGTCTAACTTCGTTAGATTGATAATTCTTATAATTCCAATAGACTTGCAAACAAATTGTAAATAAAATTATCCCGGTAATAAAAGCGACTATTTTCTTAGTATTTAACTTCATTCTTCAAAGATATATACAATTTTATAATAAATATGAACGTTAACAATCGTTAACAATCATTAACGCTTGGTTAAAACAAAACAACTTTTCTTTGCATAATAACTAAAAAATGAAAAAATGAAAAAAAATGTTTTAATTACGCTATTTACACTAATCTGTACACATAGCTTCTCACAAAATTTCCAAGGAATAGCTTATTATACTTCAATTAGAAATATGAGTGATACTCAAATCTCAAGTTCAACTTTAGATCCTGGAATGCAAGAAAAAATATTAGAAAGTTTAAAAAAAGGAATAGAAAAAAACTATACCCTAACATTTAACGAGCAAGAATCAATTTATCAAACGGAAAAAAAATTAGATTCGCCACAACCAAATGGTGGAGAATTTCAAGTTCGATCTAATTTTTCAGGTAATGGATCAAAGTATTACAAAAATTTAAAAACAAATAATTTTATAAACGAAGGAGATATATTTGGGAAAGAATTTTTAGTTTGCGATTCACTTGAAAAAATGAATTGGATCATTAAAGATGAACAAAAGCAAATAGGAAGTTACAATTGCTATAAAGCACAAATTATAGTTCCAGTAACAGAAAAAGATTGGAAGAAATACGAAGAATCTAAAAAAAGAATAGAAAGTGGACAAACAAATTTTATTACATTAATTGAGCCTAAGGAAAAAATTATTGAAGCCTGGTATACTTTAGATATTCCAATTTCCAATGGACCAGATAAATTTTGGGGACTTCCAGGATTAATTCTAGAATTACATAATGGAAACACAACCATTTTATGTTCTAAAATTATTTTAAACCCAAAAGAAAAAACGGAAATAATTAAACCTAAAACAGGCAAAAAAGTAACTCAGAAAGAATTTGAGGAATTAAAAGAAGAAAAAATAAAAAGTATGACAAATGAAAATGGATTTATAGAACTTAAATCTAAATTCTAAAAATAAAATTTTTAAAATTTGTAACAAATAAAAAAAAAATAGTCTAATAATTATTTATAATATAAAAAATTCAAATTATGAAAAATATATCTAAATTCTGTTTACTACTTTTCTCTGCAACCCTTTTTGGGCAAGATTTTTATGGAAAAGTAGAATATCAAACCATTCAAAATAAATCTAAAAAAGAAGCTGTTTCTATTTCAAAAGAATCTGAAAAAGAATCGGCGAAAGATGCTTTAGCAGGAATAGATAAAGAAGCGTTTGAAGAAGCTATGAAAAAAGCATTTCAAAAAAACTATCTTTTAACATTCAATAAAAACGAAGCGCTTTTTGAGGAAATTGTAGAATTGGAAAAGCCAAAACCAGGACAAGGTGGGGTATCGGTTTCTATAAGTATGTCTGGTGATGGAGATAAATATATGAATACAAAAGAAAAAATTTCATATACAGAAGAAGATATTTTTGGTGATGAATTTGTGATAAAAGATTCGTTACCAAAAATTGATTGGCAAATAACCAACGAAACAAAAATAATTGGTGATTATAATTGCGTAAAAGCAACTTACATTGAACCTGTCTCTAAAAATGATTTAGAGGCATATGAACGTCAACAGGAAAAAATAAAGAACGGGAAAACTACTTTATTTCAAATGAAAAAACCAGAACCACAAACCATTACAGCATGGTACGCTAGTGAAATACCTGTTAGCTTTGGACCTAATGGCGTTTGGGGCCTGCCGGGATTAATATTACAATTGGAAAATGAAAACTATATTTACTTTTGCACCAAAGTAAGCTTAAAAAACAACGAAAAAGTTAAAATAAAAATTCCGAATTCTGGTAAAGTCATTTCCAAAAAAGAATACGAAAAATACGAAAAAAAAATGCAGAAACAAATGGAAGATAATGACGGTGAATTTATGATTCGTGAAATAAAAAACTAACAAACACACCTAAATGAAAAAAATAATTTTAGTACTAAGCTTGTTTCTTACTGGAATAAGTTATGCGCAATCGGTAAAGGTTTCAGGAATACTAAAAGATAGCGACAATTTGGTTATAGAGACCGCCAATGTAATGGCCATTAACCAAGTTACAAAAGCGATGGATGCGTATAATATTACCAGTGAAAAAGGGGAATTTTCATTAAACTTAAAAGCCAATACAGAATATATTATCAAAGCCGGTTATATTGGGTATGCGCCTTTTGAACAAAAAATTACGACAACAAAAGAAAATCAAAATTTTAATATTGTATTATCAAGTTCAAACACCATTGAAACGGTTGAAATTGTTCGAGAAATGCCTGTAAGAATTAGCGGTGATACTATTATTTATAATTCTGATTCGTTTACTAATGGAACCGAAAAAAAGTTAGAAGATGTGCTTAAAAAACTACCAGGCGTATCTGTTAATAAAGACGGTGAAATTTCCGTTGAAGGTAAAACAGCACAAAAATTAATGGTGAATGGAAAAGATTTTTTTGATGGAGATACGAAATTAGGTGTTAAAAATATACCTGCAGATGCTATTGACAAAGTACAAGTTTTAAGAAATTATAATGAAGTTTCTAATTTAAAAGGATTAGAAAACAATGAAGACAATATTGCTATTAATATTAAACTAAAACAAGGAAAAACTAACTTTTGGTTTGGTGATGTTTTAGCTGGTGAAGGAATTATCGACTCAAAAAACAGAGGAATTGTTAACCCAAAACTGTTTTATTATAATCCAAAATACAGTGTCAATTTGATTGGAAATTTAAATAATATTGGTGAGTTACCGCTTACCACGCAAGACTATTTTAAATTTACTGGTGGATTTAAAAATATGATGCGAAAAGGAGGTTCCAGTTTCAATGTTTCTTCAAATGATTTGGGAATTGTAGGAATGAGAAACAATCGTGCTAAAAATATTGATGCGAAATTTGGCGCAGCGAACTTCTCTTACAATCCATCGAAAGTATGGACAATTAGTGGATTTGGTATTTATTCGTACAACAAAACCGATTTACAAACCGACAATGTATACAATCGTGTCGATAAATTGCCGAATGGGTCTACCGTAAATATTACAGAAACACGTCAAGATAATTCCAGACAAAGAACTAATTTAGGATTGTTTAAATTAAGTAGTAGTTACGTGCCTTCTACTAAAATGCACTTGGATTATGATGCGTTACTAAAAACATCTGATCAATTGGAAAGACAAAATGTAGTATCAAGTTTACAAGGGAATATTTTAACCGAAAAAAACCAACAACCCATTTCATTAAATCAAAACTTAAACTACTATTATACACTAAACGACAAAAATGTATTTGCTTTTGAAATGCAAAATTTATTTCAGCAAGAAGATCCGTTTTATAATGCCAATTTACAAATACAACCATTTATTTTATCAGGATACAATAGTACTCAATCAAGAAACAACATCAATCAAAACCGATTTATTAAAACAAATAAAACGGATGCAAAATTTGATTACTACTATATGGTAACACCAAAAAGTAACATTAACGTTACCATTGGAAACACGTATTCGTATCAAAACTTTAACTCAAATATGTTTCAAACATTAGATAATGGCACACAAAATAATTTATCTGACAGCCAAAACACCAATAAAGTAAATTATGCCTTTAACGATGCTTTTGTTGGCTTACATTATAAAATGTTAGTGGGAAAATTTACTTTCAATCCAGGAGTTACGATACATCAATTTAACACCAGTGACACCCAATTGAACAGCGTAAATAATATGAGTTTCAATAGAGTTTTACCTGATTTTTACGCTTTATGGCAAATGAAAAAATCACAAACTTTGACATATAATTTTACATTATCTAACAATTTTACAGATGTAGTTAAATTAGCACAAGGGTATGTGTTTTCAAATTATAACAGTTTATATAGCGGAAATAGATTCTTAGAAAATTCAATTTCACAAGTACACTCTTTACGTTTCTTTAAATTCAGTATGTTTAATATGGAAAATATTTTTGCTAATATAACCTATACAAAACAAACCGAAATCATTACCAATCGTGCATTATTAACAGGTATTAATCAGGTTTCAAGTTCGGTAAATATCAATTCTAATTTTCCTAATGAATCACTTTCTGGAAATTTTAATTATGGACGATCTTTTGCCCGTTATTTTAAAGCAAATGGAGGCGCAAGCATAAGTAGAAGTACAAATAACAATATCCGTGTAAATCCAGATAATTCTGAATTTATTCAGAACACCAAATCATTTACACAAAATTATAAAATTGGGTTTTCAACAAATTTTAAAAAAATCCCTAATATAGAATTGGCATACGATTATACAGTTAACGATTTTCAAAACCAGATAAATTATGTAGATAATCCATCGGTTACATTAGAATATTTCTTTTTAGATGCCTTTTCTTTTACGTCTGAATACAATTTTTATCACAATAGAGATAAAGCGAAAACTTTTGATACTGAATATGATTTCTTAACCGCATCATTATCTTATCAAAAGAAGGATAGTAAATTTGAATATAAAGTTAGTGCAACCAACTTATTAAATACAACTGCATTAAACGACAATAGTTTTAATGCCTTAGGTGGTTCTACAAACTTTTCAAGTTTTTATGTTCAACCTCGTTTTGTGGTGTTTAGCTTAAAATACGTGTTATAATTAATACAAGTATAAAACCAAAAAACCCGATTTGCATCAAAAACAAATCGGGTTTTTTTATTGAATAAAAGAATTACATTCCTGTTCGAATGGCCTCTACAGGATCTAATCTTGAAGCTGAAATAGCGGGTAAAATCCCTGAAATTAATCCGATAATTATTGACAAACTTGAGCCTAATAAAATATTAAAAGAACTCAATACAAACTCAAAATCTAAAACGTTAGTTAAAACTATGGCAATTAACCAAACCAAAACGATTCCAATTAATCCACCAAACATAGCCAGAATTACCGCTTCAAATAAAAATTGAAACAAGATAAATCGGTTTTTTGCACCTAAAGCTTTCTGAATTCCAATTAAATTGGTGCGCTCTTTTACCGAAACAAACATAATATTTGCAATTCCAAAACCTCCAACTAAAAGAGAAAAAATACTTATTCCCCATCCTGCAAGATTCATATTTCCAATAATATCATCAATAAAATTGGTAAAACCAGACAAAATATTAACAAAAAAACTATTGATCTCTCCAGCTCTTATACCTCTAATACTTCGCATCTTATTGGTTAATTCCGCTTTAAATTCTTCAATATCGACACCAGATTTTGGTTTTATTAAAATGGCTGGTGTAAAATTTGCACTGTTGTCACCATACAATTTTCTTATATTATTTACAGGTAAAAAAACCGCCACATCATTAGAATCCTCAAAGGCGTTTTGACCCATTTTTTTTAATACGCCGATAACAGTATATCGTTGCCCGTATAACCGGATTTGCTTTCCAATAGGTTCACTACCTTTAAATAAACCTTCTGCTACTTCACTTCCAATTACAATTACGGAAGTTCCAGAATTGGATTCAGCTTCATTAAACAACCTACCTTTATCTACTTTAAACGGTTCAATTTCAAAAAAATCATTTGTAGATGGTTTCACTCGAATAGAATTTACCGTATTGTCGTCATATTTTATACTTTGATTATTCGTAAAAAAATTAAATGAAATTTTATCAATATCCGCCATGCTTTTTTGTAAATATTGAAATTCGTCATATTTTACATGTGGAAATTGGTCCCGCTTCCATTTTTCAACTTCTGTTGGTCCAAAAGAATATTTGAATAAATAAATGGTGTTTTTATCCATTCCGTCTAAACTGTCAACAATATTTTTCTTCAATGAATCCACTGCTGCTAAAACCGCAATAATAGAAAAAATACCAACAGTAACTCCAAGTAAAGAAAGAAACGTTCGTAATTTATTACTTATCAGAGCATTAAAAGCAAAAGCAAAACTTTCTTTAAGTAAACGAATATATAGTATCATAAAATGTATATCTTAAATATTTGTAGTCGAAAAGGAATATTTGTTACAATTTTTAGAGGAAAATTATTTAGAAATGTTTCTCATTTACAGTTTATAACTATTGGATTTTCTTAATCAAATTGTTACTTTTGCAGTTCAAAACAAACAACAACATAATGACTCACACAAAACAAATCAAATCGGCATTAATTTCTGTATTTGACAAAACTGGTTTAGAACCAATCATTAAAGCACTTCATCAAAATAATGTAACAATTTATTCTACAGGTGGTACCGAAGATTTTATTAAAAATTTACAAGTTCCTGTTGTAGCTGTAGAAGATGTAACTTCTTATCCTTCTATTTTAGGCGGTAGAGTAAAAACCTTACATCCAAAGATTTTTGGTGGAATTTTAAACCGTCAAGATCACGAAGGTGATGTAGCCCAAATGACAGAATTTGATATTCCTCAAATTGATTTGGTAATTGTAGATTTATATCCGTTTGAAAAAACAGTAGCTTCAGGAGCAAGCGAAGCTGATAGTATCGAAAAAATTGATATTGGTGGGATTTCATTAATTCGCGCTGCAGCGAAAAACTTTAAAGATACTGTGATTGTGGCATCTGTAGATGAATATACTACTTTCTTAAATTTTTACTCTGAAAATCAAGGTGCTACTTCTATTGAACAAAGAAAATTATTAGCTACTAAAGCGTTTCATACTTCATCAAATTACGATACTGCCATTTTTAATTATTTCAATACTGAAGATACGTATTTAAAAATTAGCGAAGAAAAAGGGCAAATTTTACGTTATGGTGAAAACCCACATCAAAAAGGATTTTTCTTTGGAGATTTTGATAAAATGTTTACCAAACTACACGGAAAAGAATTGTCTTATAATAATTTATTAGATGTTGATGCTTCTGTAAATTTAATCAATGAGTTTAAACATAATGATCCAACTTTTGCTATTTTAAAACATAATAATGCGTGTGGTTTAGCTACAAGAGCTACAATGAAAGAAGCCTATTTAGATGCCTTAGCAGGTGATCCTACTTCAGCATTTGGTGGCGTACTTATTGCGAATGGAAATATTGATGTAGCAACAGCTGAAGAAATAAATAAACTATTTTGCGAAGTAGTTATCGCACCATCATACGACCAAGAAGCTATTGATATTTTAGAAGAAAAAAAGAACCGAATCATTTTAGTCATTAACGATGTGGCTTTACCTGCCAAAAACATTCGTACGTGCTTAAATGGTGTTTTGGTTCAAGATAAAGACAATATTACCGATTCAGCTGAAATATTAAAAACAGCTACAAAAACAGCTCCTACAGCAGAAGAAATTGAAGATTTATTATTCGCTTCAAAAATTTGTAAGCATACCAAATCAAACACAATTGTTTTTGCAAAAAATCGCCAACTTTGTGCTTCTGGTACTGGACAAACCTCAAGAGTTGACGCCTTAAATCAAGCTATTGAAAAAGCCAAAACGTTTGACTTCGATTTAACTGGTGCCGTTATGGCAAGTGATGCTTTTTTCCCATTTCCTGATTGTGTAGAAATTGCAAATAAAGCAGGAATTACTGCAATTATTCAACCAGGAGGATCTATAAAAGATGAATTAAGTATTGACTATTGTAACGCTAATAATGTGGCGATGGTGATGACTGGAATACGTCATTTTAAACACTAAAAAACGCTAAAAAATACCGCTATTTTAAAACGCATTAAAAAATATTTTTTTAATGCGTTTTTATTTTAAATAATTCCAATTTATTTTTATACTTTTGTTAGTTGAATAGATTTACACAAAATACTAAACCCTTCAAATAAATATGGGATTTTTTGACTTTATGACCGAGGACATTGCAATTGACCTTGGTACCGCAAATACACTAATAATTCACAACGATAAAGTTGTTATAGACTGTCCTTCAATTGTTGCGAGAGATAGAATAACTGGAAAAATAATTGCTGTTGGTAAAGAAGCCAACATGATGCAAGGAAAAACCCACGAAAATATAAAAACAATTCGTCCACTAAAAGATGGAGTAATTGCCGATTTTGATGCGTCTGAAAAAATGCTTCAAATGTTAATTAAAAGCATTCCTGCATTAAAGAAAAAACTTTTTACGCCAGCACTTCGTTTAGTAATTTGTATTCCTTCAGGAATTACAGAAGTGGAAATGCGAGCTGTAAAAGAATCTGCAGAACGTGTTAACGGAAAAGAAGTATATTTAATTCACGAACCGATGGCAGCTGCAATTGGTATTGGAATTGATATTATGCAACCGAAAGGAAATATGATTGTCGATATAGGTGGTGGAACTACAGAAATTGCAGTAATAGCATTAGCAGGAATTGTTTGTGATAAATCTGTAAAAATTGCTGGTGACGTGTTTACCAACGACATTATTTACTACATGAGAACGCAACACAATTTATTTGTGGGAGAAACTACAGCGGAAAAAATTAAAATACAAATTGGTGCCGCAATCGAAGACTTAGAAAGTCCACCAGAAGATATGTCGGTTCAAGGACGTGATTTATTAACTGGAAAACCAAAACAAGTTGATGTTTCTTACAGAGAAATTGCTAAAGCATTAGATAAATCTATTCAAAGAATTGAAGATGCTATTATGGAAACGTTATCTCAAACACCACCAGAATTAGCCGCAGATATTTACAATACAGGTATTTATTTAGCTGGTGGAGGTTCTATGTTAAGAGGTTTAGATAAACGAATTTCATTGAAAACAGATTTACCTGTTTATATCGCTGAAGACCCTTTAAGAGCGGTTGTAAGAGGAACTGGAATGACACTTAAAAACTTAGCGAAGTACAAAAATATTTTAATTAAATAAGCACGTAATACATGCAGCAAATTATAATTTTTCTTATAAAAAACAGCTATAAATTGCTGTTTTTGCTGCTTTTGGGTATTTCATTAACGCTTACAATTAAATCACATTCTTATCATAGAAGTCAGTATATTAATTCTTCTAACGCATTTTCAGGTTATACTTATGGCAAAATAAATAATGTGAAAGAATATTTTGGATTGCAACAAAAAAATGAAGATTTAGCAAGAGAAAATGCACGATTAAAAGAAATTTTATTCAACAAAAAAGACACAATTTTAGAAAGTAAAATTGTAGTACCAAATATTTTATCGGATTTTGTTGTGAGACAAGCTAAAGTGATAAAAAATTCTTACACCAAACAAGAAAACTTTTTAACGTTAAGTAAAGGTTCATTTGAAGGTCTGAAAACCGACATGGCTGTAATTAGCGATAAAGGCGTAGTTGGAATAATTGAAAAAACATCTAAAAACTTCGCAACAGTTATCAGTATTCTTCATACCAAAAACCCATTAAACGGAAAGATAAAAAATTCTGATCATTTTGGTTCAATAACTTGGGACGGTAAAAATGTAGGCTATGTGCAACTTATTGATGTACCAAAATTAGCCACATTAAAAAAAGGCGATACTATTGTAACTGGTGCACAATCTGCGATATTTCCTGAAAACATTCCAATTGGAAAAATTGAACAAATATTTGCCGAAAAAACCAGTAACAAATTTGTTATCAATGTAAGACTTTTCAACGATATGACATCACTTGGTTATGTATATGTTATTGAAAATAAAAAGAAAAAAGAAAAAGAAACACTGGAAGCAGAAACAGAAAAAGATCCAACAAAGCAATAATGAATAATAACTTCATTTTAAATTTCATACGTTTTATTGTTTTACTAACAATACAAATTGTTGTGCTTGAACAAGTAAAATTAGGCGGTTGGATTAATCCTTATTTGTATGTGCTTTTTATTGTTTTATACCCAATTAACTCCAACAAATCTGGTTTTATTGCCGCAAGTTTTTGTTTGGGTCTACTTATGGATTTATTTTGTGACAGTGGCGGAGTACATGCAACTGCCTCGTTACTTTTAGCATACTTTAGACCTTTCTTCTTAAAGTTTGCATTCGGTTTAAGTTACGAATACCAAACCATCAGAATAGCCGATAAATTATCTGTAGACCGATTTACCTTTATTATGTCTGCAATCGTTTTTCATCATTTGATACTTTTTAGTTTAGAATTATACCGATTCGATTTGTTTTTTGAAATTATCACACGGACTATTCTGAGCACTATTTTCACATTTGCAATTTGTATTATTAGTATTTACTTGATTAAACCTAATAAACGATGAGAAAGACTTTATTACCAACCCTTATCATTATATCCGCTATCCTGTTATTGGTTCGTCTTTTTTATTTACAGATTATTGATGATACTTTAAAAATAAAATCGGAAAATAATGCCATTAAAATAAAATTCGATTTTCCTGAAAGAGGTTATATTTATGACAGAAACGGAAAGCTATTAGTAGCCAATCAGCCATCATATGACATTATGGTTGTTCCAAATGAAGTAAAAGAAATTGACACACTTGAATTTTGTAGAATCCTTCAAATTACAAAAGAAGAATTTTTAGAAAAAATAGGAAAAGCTAAAATTTATAGTCCAAGATTGCCTTCGCTTTTTCTACCGCAATTAAATAAAATGGAATTCGCTGGGTTTCAAGAAAAAATAAGAAAATACACGGGCTTTTATATTCAAAAACGATCTTTAAGAGAATATCAAACAAAACATGGCGCCAATATTTTTGGATTTATCACGCAAGTTAACGATGCAATTATAAAAGATAATCCCTATTATAAAAGTGGCGATTTAATTGGTAGACAAGGTGTTGAAGAAGCATACGAAGAAATGTTACGTGGGGTAAAAGGGGTGAAATATATACTAAAAGACAAACACAATAGAGAAATTGGCTCATACAAAGAAGGTAAATTTGATACCATTGCCAAACAAGGTAGCGATGTAACTTTATCTATAGATGGAGAACTACAAAAATATGGCGAAGAATTAATGATAAATAAGCGCGGTGGAATTGTAGCAATTGAACCAAGTACGGGTGAAATTTTAGCTTTAGTTACTGCCCCCTCATACGATCCAGCTTTATTAGTTGGTAGACAACGTTCAAAAAACTACACAAAATTATACAATGATTCCATTGCTAAACCATTATTTGACAGAGGATTATTGGGTGAATTCCCTCCAGGATCTCCTTTTAAAATTCTTACAGGTTTAGTAGGATTACAAGAAGGTGTAATTGACACCCAAACGTCATTTACGTGTAGCCATGGGTTTTCTTATGGGCGTGGTGCATTTATGCGATGTCACTGTCCAGGTGGTGTAGTGCAATTAAATTTTGGTATTTACAAATCTTGTAACACCTATTTCGCAAATGTATATAAACGTACCATTGAAAAGTACAAAAGACCTAAAGACGGAGTTGATGCTTGGGCTAATCACTTAAAAAGTTTTGGTTTAGGAAACTTTATGGGTTATGATTTACCTCCTGGTAGAAAAGGACATATTCCAACTTCAAAATTCTATGAACATTTTTATCCAAATGGTGGATGGCGTTCTACAACTATTATTTCAAATTCAATTGGTCAAGGGGAAGTTTCTATGACGCCTATTCAATTGGCAAATATGATGGCAACTATTGCAAATAGAGGCTATTATTACACCCCTCATATTATAAAAAACATCAAAGGAAAAAAAATTGATTCAAAATATACCACAAAACATATTACAACTATTGATAGAAGACATTTTGACCCTGTAGTAAATGGTTTATTTGATGTATACAATAAAGGAACTGCGTTTGGTTTAGGAGTTGACGGTTTAGAAATCTGTGGAAAAACAGGTACTGCTGAAAATTTTGCCAAAATAAATGGAAAACGCGTTCAGCTTGAAGACCACTCAGAGTTTGTAGCTTTTGCGCCAAGAATTCGCCCGAAAATTGCCATTGCAGTGATTGTAGAAAATGGGCATTTTGGAAACACTTGGGCTGGACCTATAGCTACTTTGATGATTGAAAAGTATTTAAATAAGAAAATTACTCGAAAAGATTTAGAAAAACGAATGTTAGAAGGAAATTTAAATTATCAATATCGAAAATTATATCAAAGTAAAGATTCCATTCACAAACCAAAGATAGATAAAGCAGATTCACTTAGAATGAAATTAAAATCTAAGAAAGAAGTAGAAAAGAAAAAAGTGGCGGAGAACAAAAAGTAATCATTTAATATTATATCTAAAAAATTCCAATACAAGCGGAAAATAAACACAAATGAAAAACCAAGATATAAGTAATTCCATCGATTGGATAACCATTTTGTTATACTTCATCCTAGTAGTTTTTGGATGGATGACTATATATTCTGTTACCGTTCCTGCTAATCAAGAATATACATTCGATTTTAGCCAGCATTATGGTCGACAATTAATTTTCATGTTAATTACAATTCCAATAATATTTTCCATATTATTTATAGATTCTAAAGTATTTGAACGATTTTCTCCTGTATTTTATGGAATTGGAATTGCACTACTTTTAGGTCTATTCGTATTTGGAGTAAGCAAAAAAGGACAAACTAACTGGTACCAATTCGGAGGATTTGGATTTCAACCTTCAGAATTTGTAAAAACCGCCGTAGCCTTGCTTTTATCTAAATATTTGAGTGATGCACAAGTAAATTTAGCTAAAAAGAACTTTCAATATATAGCGTTTGCAATTATTGGGCTTCCCGTAATACTCATCTTATTACAACCAGATACAGGAAGTGCAATGATTTTTTTATCCTTAATTTTTGTCTTATTTAGAGAAGGATTACCAGGTTGGTATTTATGGACTGGAGCCATTTCAATCGCTACTTTCCTTTTAGCACTTATCATTAAACCCATATATTTAATTTCATTTATTGGAATATTTATGGTGATTCATTTTATTTTTAATCGACTAATTTCTCGAAATCCTATTGTTTACGGATTAATTTTTATTGCAATTTCACTTTTTTCCTTTTCGGTTAGTTATGTATATGATAAAGTTTTAGAACCCCACCAAAAAGATCGTATTAATGTGCTTTTAGGAAAAGATGTAAATATGAAAGCCGAAGGATACAATTTAAATCAATCTATGATTGCCATTGGTTCAGGTGGATTTTTTGGTAAAGGCTATTTAGAAGGCACACAAACAAAAGGTGGATTTGTACCCGAGCAACATACCGACTATATTTTTACAACTGTAGGCGAAGAATGGGGTTTTGTTGGCAATGTATTAGTTATTGGATTATTTGTAAGTTTATTTTTACGAATATTATTCCTTGCAGAACGACAAAAAACAAGATTTAGTAGAGTGTATGGCTATTGTGTTGCCACGTATTTATTTACCCACTTTTTTGTAAATATCGCTATGCTTATACGATTGTTCCCAACTATTGGAGTACCACTACCCTTTTTCTCATATGGTGGTTCCAGTTTATGGGCGTTTACCATTATGCTATTTATTTTTATAAAATTAGATGCGAATAAAGTTAATGAGTGGTAACATTCGTTTATAACATAATAAAAAAGCCATTCAAATTGAATAGCTTCTTATTATAAATCTTTAAACTATTTTGAAGCTAATTTTTCTTTTACTTTTTTCTCCTTTTTAGTTTTAACAACAGGTTTGTTAGTATCTAAAACGGTTAAATCAGTAAGTACATTTAAGGTCTCAGTCATGTAAATATCTTTAACTAATTCAGCATGCCATCTTTCACGCTTTTCTTTCAGTAATTCGTCACTCGCCATCAATTCTAATTCGTAGGGTAACGAATTAAAATTTAGGTTGTTTTTAAATTTATCAAGACTCTTAAATTTTTTAGTTTGCGATTCAATATCGGCAATTTCTTTTTTATACGCAGCATAATTTAAACTTATAGAATTGTCTTCTTTTCTATCATTAATCCATTTTGCATTTTCAGAAATTAAATTAAAGTTATCATTCGTTGCAATTCTTTTTTTACTGTTAGCAATTACTTTATCAAAACTTACCTGTAAAGGCGTGTAATTTGCAGGTTCGATTTTATCCCAAGGTAATGCACTTTTTTCATCTTTTTCACCTGTTTGCATATAGCTAAAACGATCTGGCATTACAATATCACTTTTCACACCTTCTAATTGTGTAGAACCACCACTAACTCTATAAAATTTTTGAGTAGTAGTTTTTAAAGCTCCTAAATCACCATATTGATTACCACGAACAAATTCGTTTAATTCAAATACATTCTGAACTGTTCCTTTTCCGTATGATTGTTTACTTCCAATAATAATTCCTCTATTATAATCCTGAATTGCAGCTGCAAATATTTCTG